>NZ_CAXBGB010000076.1:0-15999 GCF_963975125.1 uncultured Winogradskyella sp.
CAATATTTATTAGACTTAGAGCGTGAAGCTTTCCTTTCGCTTTGTACAGAACGTAAGACGTTGGAAAGAATTCAGCATATGTTAACCAAAGGGAAACCGTTACGTAATTAATTACGAAAAAGTACAAAGTAAAAAGAATTAAGTACAAAGACAGGATGCAAATACAGACTAAATAATATTTTAAATTTCTTAATACTTAATACTAACGACTTAATACTAAAAAAAGATGCACAGATTTGAAGAGTTGAAAATATGGCAAAAAGCAATGGACATAACAGAAAATTGTTATAGAGTTTCCGAAAATTTTCCGAAAGAAGAAAAATACGGATTAACATCTCAACTTAGAAGAAGTGCCGTTTCAATTCCTTCAAATATCTCTGAAGGAGCTGGTAGAAATACTAATGGAGAATTTAAGCAGTTCTTAGGAATTGCTAATGGTTCATCCTTCGAATTATTAACACAATTATATTTATCTAAAAGATTAAATTTAATAACAGAAGAAAAAGTAAGACCAATTATTAATGAAATTCTTGAAGTTACTAGAATGAACTATTCACTTCAAAAATCACTAACAAAGTCTTAATTCTTTGTACTAAAATCTTAATACTACTATGAGCAAACAAGCTTACATTGTAAAAGCATATAGAACAGCAGTTGGTAAAGCACCAAAAGGCGTGTTCCGTTTTAAAAGAACAGATGAATTGGCAGCAGAAACCATCAAATATATGATGAAGGAATTGCCAAATCTAGATCCAAAACGTATTGACGATGTTATTGTTGGTAACGCAATGCCAGAAGGTTCACAAGGACTAAATATGGCACGATTAATCTCTTTAATGGGATTAGAAGTTATAGATGTTCCTGGTGTAACTGTTAACCGTTTTTGTTCTTCGGGAGTAGAAACTATTGGTATAGCTACAGCAAAAATTCAAGCTGGAATGGCTGATTGCATTATTGCAGGTGGTGCAGAAAGTATGAGTAGCGTACCAATGACTGGTTTTAAACCGGAATTAAATTACGACGCGATTGTAAAAACTGGTCATGAAGATTATTATTGGGGAATGGGAAATACTGCGGAAGCAGTTGCCAACCAATTCAAAGTATCTCGTGAAGATCAAGATGAGTTTGCTTACAATTCTCATATGAAAGCTTTAAAAGCGCAAGCTGAAAACCGTTTTCAAGATCAAATTGTACCTATTGAAGTAGAACAAACTTATGTTGATGCCAACGGAAAAAAAGCAACAAAATCTTATACAGTAATCAAGGATGAAGGACCTCGTGCTGGTACAAGTAAAGAAGCTTTAGCAAAACTAAGAGCAGTATTTGCTGCTGGTGGAAGTGTTACGGCAGGTAATTCTTCCCAGATGAGTGATGGTGCTGCGTTTGTTATGGTAATGAGTGAAGATATGGTTAAAGAGTTAAATCTTGAACCCGTAGCGCGACTAGTAAATTATGCTGCTGCAGGTGTCGAACCTCGTATAATGGGAATTGGCCCAGTAAAGGCAATTCCTAAAGCATTAAAACAAGCCGGTTTAAAACAAGACGACCTATCTCTTATTGAGTTGAATGAAGCTTTCGCTTCTCAATCTTTAGCTGTTATAAGAGAGTTAAACTTAAATCCAGATATCATTAACGTCAATGGTGGAGCAATTGCTTTAGGTCATCCATTAGGCTGTACAGGAGCAAAACTCTCTGTGCAATTATTTGACGAAATGCGTAAGCAAAATATGCAAGGCAAATATGGTGCAGTAACCATGTGTGTTGGGACTGGTCAAGGTGCTTGTGGAATATTTGAATTTCTTAATTAGAACCAAGACGAAAAGAACCAAGAGAAAAGACTCTGCATAATTTTAAGAAATTAAAGATTTGGAATGAAAGCATGGTGTTAGTTTCAGCTTTTGAATGGGAAACACAATTGAACGTAGCTTTCAATAAAAGTTATATTTCAGAAGAAAAATTTAAAGAATTAGAACAAAAAATAAAACAAATACAAAAAATGATTTCAAGTTTTAAATCTGGACTTTCTTAGTCTAGATTCTTGACTCTTGAATCTATAAATCTTAAAAAAAAATGGAAGCAACTGAAAAAGATATCCTACGTGGTGGTCAATTCCTAGTAAAAGAAACAAAATGCGAAGACGTATTTACTCCTGAAGATTTTTCGGAAGAACAAACCATGATGAAAGATGCGGTTATGGAATTTAACGATCGTGAAATTATACCTCATAAAGCACGTTTTGAAGCTAAAGATTATGCTCTGACCGAAGAATGTATGGTTAAAGCTGGTGAACTTGGTTTCTTAGGTGTCTCAGTTCCTGAAGCTTATGGCGGAATGGGAATGGGATTCGTTTCTACATGCTTAACCTGTGATTATATTTCATCTGGTACAGGATCTTTTAGTACTGCTTTTGGGGCACACACAGGAATTGGAACTATGCCAATTACACTATACGGAACAGAAGAACAAAAACAAAAATACGTTCCTAAATTAGCTACAGGCGAATGGTTTGGTGCTTATTGTTTAACAGAACCTGGAGCAGGATCTGATGCTAACTCTGGAAAAACAACGGCAGAATTGTCTGCAGATGGGAAGTCTTATAAAATCAACGGGCAAAAAATGTGGATTTCAAACGCAGGTTTCTGTAGTTTGATGATTGTTTTTGCACGTATTGAAGATGATAAAAATATTACTGGTTTTATCGTAGAATATGATGGAGACAATCCTAACGGAATTGTTTTAGGTGAAGAAGAACATAAATTAGGTATTCGTGCAAGTTCTACACGTCAGGTTTTCTTTAATGACTGTGTTGTACCTGCCGAAAATATGTTAGCAGGTCGTGGTGAAGGTTTTAAGATTGCCATGAATGCACTAAACGTTGGTCGTATTAAACTTGCTGCTGCTTGTTTAGATTCTCAACGTCGCATTTTATCAATTGCAGTGAACTACGCTAATGAGCGTAAACAATTTAAAACTCCTATTTCAGATTTTGGCGCTATTAAAGTGAAATTAGCTGAAATGGCAGCAAGTACTTATGCTGGTGAATCTGCAACATATAGAGCCGCAAAAAATATTGAAGATAGAATTGCATTGCGTGAAGCTGCTGGAAACACACATCAAGAGGCGGAATTAAAAGGTGTTGAAGAATATGCTATTGAATGTTCTATCTTAAAAGTAGCAGTCTCTGAAGATGTTCAAAACTGCGCAGATGAAGGTATCCAAATTTTTGGCGGTATGGGATTCTCAGAGGAAACACCAATGGAAGCTGCTTGGAGAGATGCTCGTATAGCTCGTATTTATGAAGGAACTAACGAAATTAACAGAATGTTATCTGTTGGGATGTTAGTTAAGAAAGCCATGAAAGGTCATGTAGATTTATTAGGTCCTGCACAAGCAGTTCAAGAAGAATTAATGGGAATTCCTTCTTTTGAAACTCCTGATTATTCTGAATTATTTTCGGAAGAAAAAGCGATGATTGCGAAACTTAAGAAAACTTTCTTAATGGTTGCTGGAGGTGCTGTTCAAAAATATGGACCTCAATTAGAAGATCACCAACAATTACTAATTGCTGCTGCAGATATCTTAATTGAAATTTATATGGCAGAATCTGCAATTTTAAGAACTGAAAAAAATGCGAAGCGTTTTGGTGAAGAGGCACAATCTGTTCAAATCGCCATGGCAAAATTATACTTATATCATGCAGTTGATATTGTTGAAGAAAAAGGAAAAGAAAGTATTATTTCTTTTGCTGAAGGTGATGAGCAACGTATGCTATTAATGGGACTGAAGCGTTTTACAAAATACCAAAACTATCCAGACATTGTGGATTTGCGTACTGAGGTAGCTGAAAAAGTTAAAGCAGAGAATAAGTACTGCTTTTAATTAAAGTATTAAGCGTGAAATGAAAAAAGTCAATTCATTAGTTTGAATTGGCTTTTTTATTGCGTCAAATTTAAAACTGATTTTGAAGGATTTGGAAATACTCCTAAAAAGATCTGCAAAAATCGTTTAATCCTATAATTATAATATTATTAGTATCTCTTAAAATCTTTGTTTGTACAACATTAGCATCTTGGTATTCACAGTTAGAATCTAATTCTTTTCTGCTCAAATTAATTGTAGTAACAAGTGCGTAACCTTTTGTCTTAGTATAGACTTCATCTATATGTCTCTGCCCAAAATTAGCTGATTACTTTATGTTTAGCTGCATCCCAATATTATAAGTACCTCATTTAAGATAGAAATAATTGTTAAATTATAATGAATGCATTCTATAAAATAATTACCACTACAATTAAATTCTGTCGTTTAAAAAATAGCAAAAACAGAACATAGCCATAGTAAGTTTAGTCGTTTTATTCTTTTAGCTATGGGTTAATTTAAAACTGTAACACGTATGCAAAAGTATTAGTTTTCAACAATTTGTTAATGAAATTATATAAAAAATACCGACAAACGAAATGTTTATCCGACATAAAACACTTTTCTGCAATAATTCACTTACTAAGACGCTATTATTTTTAATAAGTCACTCTAAATACATAAGAAAATGACTATAGAATTATTATATTTATAAGCGTAATAATCCATACAATGAAATATACTTTTTTTCTAGCAGCAATAACTTTTTTTACACTATCCTATTCTCAATCCAACACAGAGGTATATTTATTCGATATAAGTACCGTAAACAATAAGATTAGCATAACTAATAATATAAACATTTCAAATAGCAAAGAATACGATAATCAACCCTCATTTTTAGATGATCGTTACATTGTTTTTTCATCCACAAGAAATGGACAAACCGATATTGCAAAATACGATACACGTTACAACGGCAAAATCTGGATTAATTTTACAGAAGGAGGAGAGTACTCGCCCTTAAAAATTACGAATAAAAATGCAGTATCGGCTGTACGGCTAGATAAAGATGGAAAACAACGTCTATATAGCTACAATTTAAGTAATGGTGAATCCACTGAGCTTATAGAAGATCTAGTCGTTGCTTATTATACTTGGTATGATGAGAACACTATAGTCTCAGCAGTTATAGAAGGAGATGATCTCAATTTATATATCACAGATTTAAAAGAAAGGAAAAGCAGACAGTATGCTACTAAAGTCGGGCGCTCTTTTCATAAAATACCGAACTCAAATCTTGTAAGTTTTATTTCAAAAAAGAATAATAAACAATGGCAAATAAAATCGCTAGATCCAATTACTGGTGAAACTAAAGTTATCGCCAATACACTATCTGGAGTTGAAGATATCTCTTGGTTAAATAATAGCACTCTCCTTTCTGGTAAAGGTAGTGTACTCTATAAATTAACCCTAAAAAGAGATAACAACTGGAAAATAGTTGCAAATTTATCTTCTAACGGAATTACAAAAATAACACGCCTTACTACAAATGCAACAGGTTCAAAACTATTATTAGTTGGAGATATTGACCAGACCACATCCTCCCAAGCAGAAGAAGAAAATAAAACAACTGAAACAGACACAGAAAACTCAGAAGTCATTTCTATTCTTGAAACTTTAATTCAAAAACAACTAGATGCTTATAACGCAAGAGATGTAAATGCTTTTATGTCAGCCTATACTGAAGACATAAAATTATATAATTACCCAAACGAGCTACTTTCAGAAGGTCAAGACCAAATGCGAAAAGACTACGTATCTTGGTTTAAACGTACTCCAGACCTAAAAGCAGCAAGCAAAAAACGTATTATTATAGGTAATAAAGTAATCGATCATGAACAAATAACTGCTAACGGTAAAGTTTTTAATACCGTAGCTATTTATGAGATTGAAAACGGACTTATTAGTAAAGTTACTTTTATGCAATGATGTAACAAATTACAATATTTATACACATATAAGTATAACCCAATATCTACTTACTTCCTACTTCTAAAACCAACCACATAATGGGACTATTTTGGGATCTAATCCAACAAAGCGAACTCGATGAGCAAAAAGGTAAAGCAGATTCATTAGAAGAGCGTGTTAAAACATTAGAAAATGAACTTACTAAAACCAAAGAATTATTACTTAAAACCTTAAAAGTTCTCGAAGAACGTTCAGGAGAAGATATTAATGACGATGGTGAAATAGGTTGAAAAAAACAGAAATAAAAAGAGGGTTTTTATTATTCACTTCTTCTAGAATTCATCTAATTTTTATTAAATTTAACAATCCCTTCCCTAAATTTATTAATAGCCTCTTAAACCTAAACTAATGTATTATTCATAAATCGATGAAAGCAAAATCCATAAAAGGAAAATCAACTAAAGAGATTCAAGAAGCCATTGAGGAAAGTTTATCAGATGGTTTTAAACCAACCTTAGCAATCGTCTTCTTATCTGTAAGTCAAAATAGAAAGGCAGTATGTGAACTTCTAGATAAAAAAAATATCGCTGTTTATGGAGCAACAACAAACGGAGAATTTATTGATGAAAACACCGAAAATGAATCTACGGCAATTTTATTACTCGACATCAAAAAAGAGCATTTTAAAATTTATCTTGAAGAATATCCTGAAAAAAATTATCGTGAAATTGCACAAAACATAGCTTCAAAAGCAAAAAAAGAATTTGAAAAACCAGCATTTTTAATTGCAGCTAGTCATCTGGAAACCGATGCAGAACAATTGCTTCTTGGTTTTGAAGATATTATAGGGAAACATGTTAATGTCTTTGGAGGGATGGCTGGAGATGATTATACTTTTGCTGATCAATTTGTTTTTACTAATGGAAAAGAAAGCAACATAGGAACTGTAGCACTAGCCTTAGATGAAGACAATATAAAAATTAAAGGAGTTGCCACTTGTGGTTGGAAAGCAGTAGGGACTGAAAGAACGGTTACCAAAAGTGAAGGAAATCATGTCTATACAGTAGATAATATTCCTGTATTAGATATTACTACAAAATATGGTGGTTTAGAAAATGTAACCCCAGAAAACGAAGATTTATTACTAGAGATAGCTGCCAATTTTCCATTACAACTTCAAAGAGAAAAAGGCGACCCAGTGATGCGCCCTGGTTTGGTTGTAGACTGGAGCGATCGTTCCTTTTATTGCAGTGGTACAGTACCTCAAGGTTCGAAAGTACGCTTTTCCTTACCTCCAGATTTTGATGTCATGGAAAAAGTAATTAAAGGGGTTCAACTATTAAAAGAGACTGAAATGCCTGAAGCTGATGCATTAGTCGTTTTTAGTTGTGCAGGAAGAATAATGTCTCTTGGACCACTAATGAATATGGAAATAGAGGGTGTGAAAAATGTATGGAACGTCCCAATGGCTGGTATGTTCTCTAATGGAGAATTAGCAAGAGCTACTGGCGGAAACCTAGAAATGCACAATCTAACCACCTGCTGTGTGGCACTTAAAGAAAAATAACTAAACACTAATAACAATGCAAAAATTAACAGTTTTATACGGACATCCAACAGATATTGAAACATTCGAAAGGTATTACCAAGAAAAACACTTACCGCTTGCAGCTACTATGGAAGGAGTAGCAAAGCTCGAATTAACCAGGTTTTTGGGAACACCAGATGGACAAAAAGCTGACTATTATAGAATGGCAGAATTATATTTCACCAGTACAGAACAAATGCAAGAAACCATGAGTTCTCCTGAAGGGCAAGCTACTGTTGATGATTTATCTAACTTTGCTACTGGTGGAGTAAATGTAATTGTTGGAATTACTGAAAATGATTCATAATCTACAGAGATAAATGATTTCAAAAACAATAAAAGCAAAATCTACCGAAACTATTTCCAAAGAAATTGTTAATGCAACCACTGATGGGTTTAACCCTACTCTAGCAATTGTTTTTCTTTCCATAAAGCAAGATTGGAAAGCAATTACCAAAGAATTGGACAAAAGAGACATCGCCGTTTTTGGAGCCACAACTTCAGGAGAATTTATAGATGGAGACATCGAAGAAGGTAGTATTACGATAATGTTACTGAACATGAATCTAAAATACTTCAAACTAAAATTTTTAGAAACGGGAGAACAAAGCACCTACGAGAATGCGAAACAAATGGGTATTGAAGGAAAAAACACCTATACAAATCCTGCATTTATTATTGCAACTGGATGGTTAAGTAATGACGGAGAACATATTGTTGAAGGAATTACGGAAGGTTTCGGCAGTGACGTTACCATTTTTGGTGGAATGGCAGGTGATGATCTTGCACTAGAAGGTCCTATTGTGTTTACAAATAAAAAAAGTAGCGACAAAGGCTTATTAGGACTGATTATCGATGAAGATAAAATTGAAATAAATGGCATTGCCACATGTGGCTGGAAAGCTATTGGGACAACCAAAACCATTACAAAAAGCGAAGAAAACATTGTCTATACCATCGATGACAAACCTGCTCTAGATACCATTATTAAGTATTTAGGAGTAGATTATGATTTTAATTCTGGTAAAGAAATAGTAACTCAAGTTAGTGCCTATTATCCGTTACAAATGGAACGTGAAGGAGTGGCTCCTGTAATGCGCACAGCCATGTTTGCCAACAGAGAAGACCGTTCGCTTATTTGCGCAGGCAACGTGTCTCAAGGTTCTAAAATTAAATTTTCGCTACCACCCGATTTCGATGCTATTGAAAAAGTAGTGGAAGAATGTAATGAGTTAAAAACAGAGAAACAACCAGAGGCAAACGCCATAATTATGTTTTCCTGTGTAAGTCGTCATTTGTCATTTGGAGTATTAATACAAGAGGAAATTGAACAAGTAAAAGAGGTTTGGAATGCTCCAATGATAGACTTTTTTACATATGGTGAATTCGGGAAATCAAAAATCGGGAACAATGAATTTCATAATAATGCGTGTTGAGTTGTGGCTTTAAAAGAAAAATAAACATGAAACGAGCATCCCAAAAGCACTAAATACAACGGAATGGTTAATAGCGAACAGCATGTGACCATTGAAAAACAATAGATATAGACACATGAATAGCAAATCCATCAATGGAAAATCTACAGAAGACATTAAACAGGCACTACAAAATAGCTTGGTAGATGGTTTTGATCCAACTGTGGCAATAGTGTTCATGTCCGTAAAACAAGATAGAAAGGCTATTTGTGAATTAATGGATTCCAAAAATATTGATGTTTTTGGTGCTACTTCTTGTGGTGAGTTTACTAACAATCATCAGTCTGAAGGAGAAATTGCTATTTTACTTTTAGAATTATCAAAAGAGCATTACGCAATCTTGTTTGAAGATTTTGTCGATGAAAACTTAGATAACGCTGTTTCCAAATTAGCAAATAATGCGCTAAAACAATTCACTAACCCATCACTTATAGTATGCAGTCCAGGCGTCAATCAAAAAGGAGAGCATTTTGAAGGAGAAAAACTGGTGAAAAGCCTGGAAAAAAGCCTTGGGCCCGACAAAATATGCTTTGGTGGCATGGCAGGAGACGATTGGATGCTAAAAGAAACATTTGTTTTCACTAATTACAAAGAAGCTAAATATGGCATAGTTGCTTTAGTTTTAGATGGAGATAAAATCGCTTTAAATGGAATGGCTATTACAGGTTGGAAACCTTTGGGAATTACAAGAACAGTGACCAAAAGCAAAGGTCAATTACTCTATGAAATTGACGGAAAATCTGCTGTAGAATTGTATTTAAGATATCTAGGAAAAGAAGACAAAATAGCCGAAAAAGATTTTAAGGTATTCGAAGAATTATCAATGGAATATCCATTCATTGTAGAACGAGACAAAGACGAGACTGTACTAAAAACACCCATGAAAATTGATAGTGCAGAAAAAGCACTTGTCATAGATATCCCAATGCCAGAGGGCTCAAAATTTTGGTTTACGCAACCACCAGAATTCGATATTGTTGAAGAAGTGATTGAAAAAGCCTCTGAATTAAAAATGGAGTTGAGAACAGAAGCAGACGCCTTATTAATTTTTTCTTGTGCTGGCAGACAGCCCATACTTGGACCAATGACTACAGATGAAAATGAAGGACTCGCTGAAGTATGGCAATCACCAATGGCTGGTTTTTTTACTTATGGTGAATTTGGTCGCGTATTAAACGGCAGACAGAATTATCATTCAGGAGCATGCTGTTGGGTAACACTTAAAGAAAAAGCATGAATAAAAACCTACAACATATATTAGACATTGTAAATCAATCAAAACAATTATCAGAAGGTGATATCTCTGCAATTCTCAATTATTTAAAAAAAGCAGATAAAGATTTATTAATTTCAGATTTTAAACTCGAACGCACCAATAAAGTAAAACGCACAACAGCAATCCTTTTAGAAGAAACCATTGGAGAACTTGAACAAAAGCGTGCTGCAATAGAAGAAACTAATTTTGCTTTAAACAAATCTTTAGAAGAATTAAAATCAGCTCAAGCACAACTTGTACAAGCAGAAAAAATGGCAAGCCTAGGTGAACTAACCGCTGGTATAGCGCACGAGATACAAAATCCACTCAACTTTGTCAACAATTTTAGCGAAGTTAGTAAGGAACTTTTAGAAGAAATGTTGGAAGAGATAAAGAATGGAGATATGGAAGAAGTTAAGTCTATAGCAAATGACGTTACTCAAAATCTCGAAAAAATATTACACCATAGCAAGCGTGCAGATGGCATTGTAAAAGGGATGTTGCAACACAGCAGAAAAAATTCTGACGAAAAAGAAGCTATAGATATCAATTTATTGGTAGATGAATATTTACGATTGGCATATCACGGATTAAGAGCCAAGGACAACACCTTCAATGCAAGTTTAGATAGTAGTTATGACAAATCAATAGAAAAAATAAGCATTATTCCTCAAGATATTGGTCGAGTAGTTTTAAATATAATCACCAATGCCTTTTACGCTTGCAATGAGAAAAAAAAGAAATTAGAAAAAGAACAATCAGGCCTAAATGGATTTCAACCAAAGGTTAGTGTTACTACAAAAAAAGAAAACAACTCCATAGAAATAATTATTAGTGATAATGGTAATGGTATTAAAAAAACTATAATTAATAAAATATTTCAGCCTTTTTTTACAACCAAACCAACTGGGCAAGGTACTGGTTTAGGCCTAAGCCTTAGTTATGATATTATTACGACTCATGGAGGAACTTTAAAGGTAGATTCTGAAACAGGAAAAGGTACAAATTTTATCATCAAACTACCTACAAATAATTAAGCTATGCAACTTACCAATACACTAGAAAAAGATATTTTAAAAATCTACAACAAATGGATGCACAGTTATTTAAATGGTGATGTCGCTACTTACAATTCTTATTTTGATGATGCTTACCACTTTATAGGATCTACGGATAATGAAGAATTTTTAAACCGGAAAGATACCACTCAATTTTTTAAAAATACAGCAGAGCAGTTTTCTGGTAAAACAGAATTACGAAAAGAAATTATAACCATTGAGACCTTTAATGACCTTATTTTTATTACACATGTTTTTGATGCTTGGTTTTTAAACGATACGGAATGGACTTATTATAGTCGTTTTAGATTTACATCTGTTTTACAAGAAAAAAAAGAAGATTGGCGATTTATTTACCAACATTTTTCTATTGCAGATAATAAAGCAGATGAAGGAGAAACCATAGGCTTCAATAAAGTGAACGCAGAAAATCAAGAATTAAGAGAAGCCATAAAACGACGAACAGTTGAACTTGAAACAAAGAACCGTGAATTAGAAATTGAAGGAGCTTTACAACGTATTAGAGCGCAAGCCGTCGCCATGCAACAATCTTCAGACCTACTCGACATTGTGGTAACGATGCGAAATGAATTTACCAAATTAGGTCACCAAGCCCACTATTTCTGGCACATGATGTGGCTACCAGAAAAATACGAAAAAGCCATGACCTCTGGTGATGGAAGCAAAATTGGTTTCGTTATGACCTTGCCAAGGCATATGCATGGCGACATTCCTTTACTAGCTAAATGGGAAAAAAGCAAAAAAGCAACTGTGGTTTATACCATGACTGTAAACGAGGCCATAAATTACGTAGATAAAATGGGCAACTTGGGTGATTTTCAGAATATAGATCCACAAGCACCAAGTCACGACGACATAAGACATATTGGTGGATTGACTTTTATCATGGCAAGAACAACGCATGGAGAAATTGGTTACAGTTTACCTGGTGTTGTAAAAAATCCTCCTGCAGAAGATCTAGATATTTTAGTTCAATTTGCTGGTGCTTTTGATTTGGCGCACAGACGTTTTTTAGACTTACAGAGAGCAGAAAGACAAGCACGCGAAGTTAAGATAGAATTGGCTTTAGAAAAAGTGAGAAGCCGAACTATGGGAATGCAGCGAAGTGAAGAATTACGAGATACTGCTATGCTTCTATTTCAACAAGTAGAAGAACTAGGAATAAATTCCTTTGCCTGTGGATTTAATATATGGGACGATGATAAAAAAGCTGCTACTGCTTGGATGGCTAGTAAAGATCGTCTTCAGCCTCCATTTAAAACAAATTCTTCTGAAGATGTGTATCTTCTTTTTCATAAAGCAGAAAAAAGAGGAGAATCTTTATTTGTACTAGAACAAGAAGGAAAGGAACTTGAAGACCATTATAAGTATTTAAAAACTATTCCGGAAGTAAAGGAATTAAGTGACGCTGGACTTTCTTTTCCTACATTTCAAATTATACATTGTGCTTATTTTTCCAAGGGTTATCTCATGTTTATTACCTTAGAACCTGTTCCAGATGCACATGACATATTCAAACGCTTCTCCAAAGTTTTCGAGCAAACCTATACACGTTTCCTAGATTTACAAAAAGCCGAAGCACAAGCGCTCGAAGCAAAAATTGAAACGGCCTTGGAAAAAGTACGTTCCAGAACCATGGCGATGCAACATAGCGACGAATTGCAAGAAACATCATTCTTATTAGATCAACAAGTAAGATCATTAGGCATTAAAACTTGGGGTTGTGCCTTTAATATTTACGGAGAAAAAGAATCTACCGAATGGTTTGGAAATGAAGCCGGTGTGCTACCTACATATACAGTCCCAAGAAAAGGAATATTATCAAAAAGGCAAAAAAGGTGAATCGCTATTTATAAAAGAGTTTTCAGGCGACGAATGTGTTTCACATTATGAATATATGAGCTCACTACCTGTTATAGGTGACGTTTTAATGGAATTAAAGGAAACAAACAATGGTTTTCCAACCTATCAAATAGATCATGTCGTCTATTTCAAATATGGATATCTACTGTTCATAACCAAAGAGCATGTTCCAGATGCACATGATGTTTTTAAACGTTTCGCTAAAGTATTCGAGCAAACCTACACACGTTTCCTCGACCTTCAAAAAGCAGAAGCACAAGCCAAGGAAGCTCTAATTGAAGCAGCTTTAGAAAGAATTCGATCTCGCTCTCTGGCCATGCACAATAGTAATGAAATTGGAGACGTGGCTTTCGTTCTCTTTCAACAACTAAAGAGTTTGGGTGGCGAACTTTGGGGTACAGGATTTGGTTTCTGCGAAAATAATTCCGATGTTGATGAGTATTGGTTTGCCAACGAAAATGGTGTTATGCCACAACTTAAAATTCCAAATACGATAGATCCTAGCCATAAACAAATGTATAAAGGCTGGAAGAAAAATCTAGAATCATTATCAATTATAAAAGATGGTAAAGAGCTAAAAGATCATTACAAATATATGCTAACTGTTCCCGATGTTCAGCCCATTTTTCAAGGCTTGTTGGATAATGGTATTGCATTTCCAAAATGGCAAAAGTGGCATGCAGCCTATTTTAAATATGGATACTTGTTAGTAATTACTACAGAGATTTATAAAAATAAAGCCGTTTTTAAACGGTTTGCTAAGGTATTCGAGCAAGCCTACACACGTTTCCTCGACCTTCAAAAAGCAGAAGCCCAAGCAAGAGAAGCGCAGATTGAGGCCTCACTTGAAAGGGTAAGAAGCCGAGTTATGGCAATTCAAACCAGCAATGAGTTAGATGAAGTTATTCAAATAATTTTTGAAGAATTAGGTAAACTAGATGTTCAACTAATGGAGTGCAGTATTGCAACTTATGACATCAATCCTAAAGATTTAATTTATCGTAGCGCAGGACCTATTGGAGCATTACAACCAAAAAGTGTAAAACTTCAATATTTTGATCACCCCCTTTTAAATGACCTTTTTAAAGACCTTGAAAATGGGATAAAATACCGTTCGGGTGAATTATCTGGAAAAATACTCAAAACATGGTGGGACAGTGTATTTACCAAAACGGATTTCAAAAATGCTCCAAAGAAATTTATTGCATCTTGGAAAAGTGTAAAATCAATTTTTTATTCTCAATTTGCTATTAAGCATGGTTTTCTTGAATTTCTCGGAAATTCACCATTGGAAAAAGACAAGGTGCAATTATTAGAACGGTTTACAAATGTTATTGACCTTACTTATTCTCGATACGATGATGTTGTAAAAGCAGAATACCAGGCCAGAGAAGCCCAAATAGAAATAGCCTTAGAAAGGGTGCGTTCACGAAGTATGGCCATGCATAAAAGCGAGGAGCTAAAAGACGTAGTAAAAGTTATTTTTGACCAGATGGCTCACCTAAAAATCAATGCTGAGCATGCAGGTATTGTGGTAGATTATGAACCAAAAAAGGATTGGCATTTTTGGGTCGCTGATAAACAGGACATTCCAGCTAAGATAACAGTTCCCTACCTCGATTTGGTTTGGGATAAACAATTCACAGAAGCAAAAAAGAAAGGCACCGATTTTTTTAAAACACAATTGGATTTTGAAGAAAAGAATAGTTTTTATAAAAAACTACTTCCTCACATTGAAGGTCTGACCAAAGAGGCATGGGATTTTTATCTAAATTGCCCTGGACTGGCAGCATCAACAGCAATACAAAAGGATATCGGTCTCTATATTGAAAATTTCTCTGGCATACCTTTTTCCAATGCCGAAAATTCAATTTTGATGCGCTTTGGAAAAGTGTTTCAGCAAACTTACACACGTTTCCTCGACCTACAAAAAGCAGAGGCTCAAGCAAAAGAAGCGCTAATTGAAGCAGCTTTAGAAAGGGTACGTTCACGAAGTATGGCAATGCACAAAAGTGAGGAGTTGTTAGAAGCAGGTGCATTATTGTACCATGAATTGTCAGATCTGGGAATTGAGCATCTTACTGCTGGATATATACTTTTTGATAAAAAAGCACATATAGGATACAGTTATGGTGTTAACCCTGCAGATGGAAGCATTAGACACCAGCCCGTTGAGTTGATACATACAGAAGACAAAACAATGAAAGCCATTGTGTCTAGTTGGAAAAAGCAAGAACCATTATTGGTAATTGAACTAAACCCAGAGGAGACTATAAAACATCAAACTTATATTGCAGAAAAGAGTAAAAATTTTCCACTTTCTGTTGCTAAATTATTGGCTATTTCACCAGAGCGTTTGGTAATACATTGTTTCAACTTTAAACAAGGTTATTTATTAATAGTAGGAGGGATTCGTTTATCAGAAGAACAACAGAATATGATTCCTCGCTTTGCAAAAGTTTTTCAGCAAACCTATACACGTTTTCTAGATCTGCAAAAAGCAGAAGCACAAGCAAGAGAAGCAAAAATTGAAACGGCACTCGAAAAAGTAAGAAGCCGAACCATGGCCATGCAAAAAGGTGAAGAAGTCAAAGAGGTTGTAGTCCTTTTGTATAAAGAGCTTATAGCACTTGGTGTTACTAACTTTGCAACTTGTGGTTATGTAGAAATAAATGAGGAAACCCAATTACAATCCACTTGGGTTACAAGTCCTGGAGGAGATTCTTTAGGGTTATTTTATCTTCCTTTAACTGGAGACGTCTATTTTGATGAACGTTTTAAGGCATGGAAAAAACAACAAACGGTATTCCACCAAACAGTCGCTGGTAAAGAGCGAAGAAAACATCTTGAATATGCCATTACCACATTCAATTCAAAAGAGGCTGAAGAAATGGTTCTTAATCAGTT
>NZ_CAXBGB010000077.1:0-15953 GCF_963975125.1 uncultured Winogradskyella sp.
GGCTTTTCTATATTATATAACACACTCAGCTTATTTTACTACAGCTGGCGCATTTAGTTTTCTACTCATTTCCATAGAAATTGCAGTACGGTCAAACTTAATTTTCCCTGCTAATGTTTCAATAACACAACTGCTATCTTTATCATTTAGCTCTACAATTTTACCATGCATACCACTTTTAGTAATTACACGATCGCCACGTTTTAACCCGCTAGCAAACTTCTTTTCTTGTTTAGAGCGTTTCATTTGTGGTGCAATCATAAAGAAATACATCACTGCGAATATGGCAATAAATGGTAAAACTGATCCTAATCCTTCCATAAATATTAATCGTGGTTATGACCTTCGTGTCCTGGTTGTGTTGAAGACTTCTTCACGGCAGCACCATTAGTAGTTGATAATGGATTAACTGTTGCAGCACCTGCTTTCTTTGCTGGTGCATTTGGATCTTGCTCAATAAAAGCTCCGATTTTTACAACTTCAGTACCCTTTTCTGTGTTAGCTGTTATAGTTAAAGATTTAGATACTTTACCATTTCCTTTACCATTAAACTTCACAGTAAACTCTCCTGTCTCACCAGGTGCAACTTCTTTTGTATAGTTAGATGGTACAGTACAACCACATGTGCTTTTAATATTACTTACAACCAACATTGAATTCCCTGTATTTGTATACTTAAAGACAGTTTCTACTGGTGTTCCATTCATAATTTTACCAAAATCGTGCTCTTTTTTATCTAAAGCAAGAACTGGAAAATCACCTGCATTTGCATCTCTTTCTGCAGCTACTGCTACATTTTCAGATTTAACTTTACTAGCTGCATCTTCTTTACAAGATGTAAAAGCTACCATAAATAATGCACTAAGTCCTAAAATTACTTTCTTCATTACTCTATTTTTTTAATTAATTTATTACTTTATTCTTTCAGCCGCCAAAGGTAGTAATAATTTTATCGAATTAAAATTTTTAAGCTGTTGTTAACAAAATTAAATAGAAATTTGCGCTTTTATAGACAGAATAACAGCTTACATTAATCCTCTTCCCGTTTTTGAATGCAAATTATTAGCTTGATATTCTTTCACAATTTTATCTAAAACCCCATTAATAAATAAGCTGCTTTTTGGTGTAGAATATTCTTTAGCGATATCTAGATATTCATTAATTGTAACTTTATAAGGGATAGAAGGAAACTTCTGAAATTCGCAAAGTGCCATCTTTAACAAAACACCATCTAAACTTGCTAAACGTTCAGAATCCCAATTTGTAGTCTTCACAGCTATTTCTTCAGAAAACTTAGAACTATTAAGTAAGGTTTTCTTAAATAAGTCTTTAGCAAAGTCTTTATCATCTTCATCCTTATATAACTCTGGAAGTAATAAGGTTTCAGGAGAAGTTAACTTCAACTTTCTTATTACCTTTAAAATTGCAGTATTTACAACCGGAAGATCATCTACCCAAGTTAATTTTTTATCTTCAAAATAATCGTAGAGTTTATCATTTGGCGCAATGATCTCCGTGTAAACATCTATAACAAATTGTTTGTCTTTCTTAAATGATATATCCAAATCATTTGTATATTCTGCATATAATTCACTTTTTAAAATAGCTTTAAAAAGGATATCTACATATTCGAAATCTAAATCCCAAAAATTCAACTTACGTTTTGCTATATGCTCTTGTAACATTTTATTGTTACTAATGAGATTTAAAAGGTGATTATCTTGAAACTTTGTATTCGGATTCTTATCAGAATCGTTACTTAATAATTTCTTCTGGAGTTTTTCATTGTGATCTTTACTTTTTTTAGACAGTTCTGTAAGTAAAGCTAAAGTTGACAAATACAACTCATACATACTATCTAAACTGTGCATTAAAAACTTTTCGTCTTTAGAAAGATCATCACTTTCTGTACCTTTAAAAGCATACATGGATTGCATTACTTTTATTCTAATGTGTCTTCGGTTTAGCATGTATAAGAACTACTTTAATTAGGTTATTAAAAAAAGGTGAGATTTAAAACTCACCTTGCAAAAATACTATTATTTAATACTGAAATAAAAATAAAAACTTATCTATTTCAAATTTTCTCTTTTACGGATTTCAATACGTTCTTTAGCAATATTTAACGCTGCAGTATGCGTAGTTAAATTATTCACTTTAGCATTGTCTAAAATTTCGAGCGTTGTATTATATATGTTTTCTGTTTTTCGCATTATTTCTTGTTTGCCATAGTCTTCTAACTCGGCATAAACATTAATAATTCCTCCTGCATTAATCAAAAAATCTGGTGCGTAAACAATACCGCGTTCCATTAAAATTTCACCATGCTTATTTTCCTCTGCTAATTGATTATTTGCAGCACCAGCAACAACTTTAGCTTGCAATTTATAAATGGTTTCGTCATTTACTGTGGCTCCTAATGCACATGGTGCATATATATCCATAGCTTCACTATATATATCATTCCCTCTGTATATAGTGACTCCATATTTAGAGCGCACTTCTTCTAAGCGTTCTTCACTAATATCTGTAATCGTAACTTTTGCACCTTCGTTCACTAAATGCTCTACTAAAGCTTCACCAACATTGCCAATACCTTGCACAAATACATTTTTATCTTCTAAGATGTCAGAACCAAATTGAAACTTAGCAGCTGCTTTCATTCCCATAAAAACACCATAAGCTGTTATTGGAGAAGGATTACCAGCACCACCTTTGCTTTCTGAAATACCCGTAACATAAGGAGTGACCTCTCTAACTGTGTCCATATCTCTAGTTGTCATACCAACATCTTCAGCAGTGATATAACGTCCGCCAAGCGAATGTACAAACTCACCAAAACGTTTCATTAGTTCTGGTGTTTTTTGAGTTTTAGCATCACCAATAATCACGGCTTTACCTCCACCAAGATTTAAACCAGTTATTGCAGACTTAAATGTCATACCACGAGACAATCGCAATACATCATTAAGAGCTTCCCACTCATTATTATATTGCCACATTCTTGTACCACCAAGGGCTGGTCCTAAAACCGTATTATGAATACCAATTATAGCTTTTAAACCAGTATCTTTGTCGTTGCAAAAAACGATTTGCTCATGATCATCAAAGGAATGTTGACCAAAAACAGGATCTATTTTTTTAAGTTCCTTTGAAGTTATTATTTCTGAAGTCATGTAAGTTAGGATTTAGGCTGTTTAAAGAATCCCTAAAAACAGCGTGCAAAAATAAATTATAAATTGAGGATTAGCAAAATATTAACTACAAAATAAGTTTATCGTAATACTTTTGACTAACCAAATGCAATATGAAAGCACTAAAACACTTAAATAAATACTTTTTTAAATACAGATACCGCTTAATTGTTGGTGTTATCATCACCATTATTGCAAAGATTTTTGCGCTATTTACACCAAGACTTGTAGGTGCATCAATCAATGTGGTTTCTGATCGCTTAGATGGAACAATCTCTGAAGAAGTTTTTAGAAGTGAGTTAATAATAAATATTCTCTATTTAGTTGGAGCAGCAGTTATTGCAGGATTATTTACGTTTTTAATGCGACAAACAATTATTAATGTATCTCGTTTTATTGAATATGATCTAAAAAACGAAATCTATCAGCATTACCAAATCTTATCTCTAAATTTTTACAAGTCTAACAGAACAGGCGATTTAATGAATCGTATAAGTGAAGACGTTGGTAAAGTTAGAATGTATGTAGGGCCAGCATTAATGTACACTATAAATACAATCACTTTATTTGCTGTCGCTTTAATTTATATGACTAGTGCGGCACCTAAACTAACCCTATATACATTATTACCCTTGCCAATACTCTCGGTTGCAATTTATAAGCTAAGTAGATTAATAAACACCCGAAGTACTATAGTACAACAATCCTTATCTACGCTTTCTACATATTCACAAGAAACCTTTAGTGGTATTTCAGTTATTAAGTCTTATGGTATTGAGCCTAGAACAAATTCAGAATTTGAAGGGCTTTCAAATGAAAACAGACAAAAGCAAATTAACCTAACTAAGGTGCAAGCCTTATTTTTCCCTCTGATGATATTATTAATAGGCATAAGTAATTTATTGGTGATTTATATTGGTGGTATGCAATACATGAGTGGAGAAATTGAAAAAATTGGAACGATCGCAGAATTTATTATCTATGTTAATCTATTGACATGGCCTGTGGCTACAGTTGGCTGGGTTACTTCTCTTGTGCAACAAGCCGAAGCATCACAAGAACGAATTAATGAATTTTTAAAGACTGAACCAGATATTAAAAATACCACTAATAAATTAACGCCTATTATAGGTGACATTGAATTTAAAAACGTGACTTTTGTTTATCCAGATACAAATATTAAAGCTTTAAAGAATGTTAGCTTTACACTTAAATCGGGTGAAACTCTAGCTATACTCGGCAAAACAGGTTCTGGTAAATCTACCATTTTAGACTTAATTGGTCGTTTATATGATATTAATAATGGACATGTTCTCGTCGATAACACAACCATTTCAGAATTAAATCTAAATAGCTTAAGGGAAAGTATAGGCTACGTTCCACAAGATGCCTTTTTGTTTTCAGATACCATTAAAAACAACATTATGTTTGGTAAAGAAGATGCTACAGATGAGGAAGTCATAGAAGCGGCTAAGAATGCTCGTGTTCATAAAAATATCATCGGTTTTAATAAAGGTTACGATACTATTTTAGGTGAACGTGGTATTACGCTATCTGGTGGACAAAAACAACGTATTTCTATTGCTAGAGCAATAATTAAAAAGCCAGACATTCTATTATTTGATGATTGTTTATCTGCTGTTGATACAGAAACTGAAGAAAAAATTCTTAAAAACCTCGTTAAGCTTACCAGAGGCAAAACGACTATTATAGTGAGTCACCGTGTATCTTCAGCCAAAAATGCTGACAAAATTATTATCTTAGAAGACGGTAAAATAATTCAGACAGGAAGTCACGAAAGCCTTATTAATACTAATGGTTACTACAGGGAGTTATACATTAAACAACTCTCAGAAAAAGAATTGTAATAATTTGTTGGTTACTATTCTTTTTTTTTAGATTTTTGGATTGTAATTAAAAAAAAGATTGAGTTATGAGTGATTATGAAATGATGGACAAAGAGGAAATATATTCTAAAGTATTACGTGCTGGTAGAAGAACTTATTTCTTTGATGTTAGAGCAACTAAGGCTGGTGATTATTATTTAACCATTACAGAAAGTAAAAAGTTTACTAATGACGATGGTTCTTTTCACTATAAAAAGCACAAAATCTACCTTTACAAAGAAGACTTTACTGAATTTAGAGAGATTTTAGCAGAAATGACAGATTACATCATTAATGAAAAAGGTGAAGAAGTTATTAGTGAGCGTCACCAAAAAGATTTTAAGCGCGAAGATGATTTTGTAGTTCAAGAAGCCAAAACAACAGAAGACACAGAACCAAGCACTGATAGTTTTACTGATATAAGTTTTGATGATATTTAATAATAATTCTGTTAAATTATAATAAAAACCGTTACGCTTTGTAACGGTTTTTTATTTGCCATGCTTTAACCAAAACATTTATAATGGTAAACTCTTTATGGTAATAAATGATGGTAATACTAATAAGTTAATACTTGGATACAAGATTGTAGCACCTTAGCCACTTACAAAAAAACACTTCTTTGGTTAAATAGTAAAGAATTAATGAATGCTATTTTCTTTAGATATGAGATGTAAAAATTTGTGATTCTTGTAAATTATGATATATAATGTAACTTAGAGTGATTTTATGCAATAAAAATATATCGAGAAGTTTAAAATTAAGAAACCACCATCCCATTTTTAACCTTAGTTTCTGGGTGTAAAAGAAACACATCGTTTTCCTTTACAGCTCCTATAACAAGGCACTCGCTCATAAAATCAGCAATCTGTTTTTTTGGAAAATTGACTACAGCAACTATTTGTCTGTTTACCAGATCTTCTTTCTTGTATTGCGAAGTGATTTGAGCAGAAGATTTCTTAATTCCTAAGTCCCCAAAATCTATGGTTAATTGATACGCTGGTTTACGAGCATTTGGAAAGTCGTTGACTTTAAGGATAGTACCAATACGCAAATCTACTTTTGTAAAGTCTTCAAATGTTATTATCTTTTCCATATTTATTACCCAAAAAAATGGGTGTCTCATTAATCAAAACATTAAATATAATAAATATATGGCATTAACTCCTTCAAATATGCTGCCTTTAGATACTAAAGCACCAGATTTTAAACTTTTAGATACGGTTGATGATCAAATCAAATCGCTTAATGAATTAAAAGGCACAAAGGGCACTTTAGTAATGTTTATTTGTAACCATTGTCCTTTTGTTGTTCATGTAAACTCTGGGTTAGTGCAATTGGCAAATGATTATGCAGCAAAAGGAATTAGTAGTATTGCGATTTCTAGTAACGATGCAGAAAATTACCCACAAGATGGACCAGATGTAATGCAGCAGCATGCTAAAAGCAACAATTACCCTTTCCCTTATTTATATGATGAGACACAAGAAGTCGCCAAAGCCTATGATGCAGCTTGTACACCCGATTTCTTTTTGTTTGATAAAGAACTCGCATTGATATATGCAGGTCAATTAGACAACTCTAGACCTGGAAATGGAATACCTGTAACAGGAAAAGATTTAAGAGCAGCAATAGAAGCTCTAGTTAATAATGAATCTGTAAGCTCTAACCAAAAACCAAGTATGGGTTGTAATATTAAATGGAAGTAATTATTAAGCAATGAACATAAAACTAGAAACAGAACGTCTCACCCTAAGACCAGTCACTAAATATGATGCTCAAGATTTTTTTGAGCTCGACTCAAACCCAGAAGTGCATAAATTCTTAGGCAATAATCCCGTAAAGACGATTAAAGAATCGCAAGTAATGATTACCTCGATATTAGAGCAATATAAAACAAATGGCTTGGGTCGTTTAGCAATAATTGATAAAGCAACTAATGCTTTTTTAGGTTGGTCTGGCTTAAAATATGAAGAAAACCTGAGAAAAGAGTTTAACTATTATGACTTAGGTTATCGTTTAAAAAAGCAACATTGGAGAAAAGGATATGCAACAGAAGCAGCTTTAGCCTCTATAGACTATGGTTTTAAAGATTTAAATTTAAAAGAGATTTATGCAGCAGCAGATATCAATCACATAGCATCAAACACTATTTTAAAAAAGGTTGGGATGTGTCATTCAGAAACATTTGAGTATGAAGATAAACTATGTAATTGGTACAAAATGAAAAATCCTTATTTATAAATAACAAAATCCCAAAAATGGGATTTTGCAATCAATAGAAATAATCTAAGCATAGTGTTATAAATACATCTTATTGTTGTCGTAGTTTAAAGTTTATTGGAATGCTGTATGGTACACCTACAGGTTTATTACGCTGTTTACCAGGCTCCATTTTTGGCAATAAACTTATGATACGTTCTGCTTCTGTCTCTAAAAGTTGATCTGGTCCTCTACTTTTAATTTTAGAGACCTTACCTGTTTTATCTATTAAAAAGAATACAAACACCTTACCTTGTATATTTAACTCTTGTGCAGCATTAGGATATCTAAAGTTCTTCTGTAAGTGTTCTTGCATTTTTTGTTGAAAACAAGCTTTTAGTTGATCATTATTACCTTTACACCCAGGAAATCTAGGTACTTGTTCTATCACTGCAAAAGGCACTTCTATATCCTCTTCTACTTCCTCTACATCTACATCTTCTATGCTAACAATACGCTCTTCAATTATGTCATCCTGACCAATTTCTGTACTTTCTATTACAGTTTCTTCAACATCCTCAACATCTTCTACAATAGTTATAGTTTCAGTAACGACTTGCTTTGGAGGTGGTGGTGGTGGAATGTTAATTGTAGTTATAGGAATATCTTCATTTAACTGATCGTCTAACATTAAGATATCAATCTTAGTAGCTTCAGTTTCGTAAGTCTTATATTCAAGTCCTAGATATGTTAGAACTAACATTACATTTAAGCCAACAGCAAAATATAAACTACTGTTTCGACCTACATTGGCTTTTGGGTTCTTCTTAATTTCCATGATGTTTAATTTTATACTATAAAGCTAATCATCCTATAGCTTAAAAAGCATGACAAAAATCATGTTTAACTCAAAACCAATATATTAACACTTATAAATTATCCAATTGATTATCTGTTCCGTCTTCACTAATCGTCCAAAAGAAGCCTACAAAAAAGAATTGATCTGCTGCTTGTGTTAAGGTCCGTCTATTAAATTGTCCATTAAGATCTGGTGTATTAGCATATTGATAGCCATTTATATTTCTAAAGCCTAAAACATTATTTACTGAGAAGTATAATATCTTTTGTGGACTCAATAAATAAGCCCAATTTATACTAAGGCTATTAAATGATTTGGTGCGTTCTGCTAAGAAATCATCGGTATTTGGATTTGTATATGGTCGACCTGAAGAATAACCATAAGCCAATCCGACTTGACTCTTCCAGCTGTCTATCCAATATTTTCCGACGATAGAAAGGTTATGTTTTGTAGCAAAATTAGGTTGTGCTGAAGTTTCAAAATTTCTATAATCGCGTTCTGTATCTAAGTAAGAATAACTCATCCAATAATCCATGTTTTTAATGCTCGTATTATCTCTCCAAAATAAATCGATGCCTTGTGCATAACCATCGCCTGTAGATGTGTAATTAGTATCAAAACTCTCGAATTCTGAATCGAATTTTACCAAATTATCATAATCCTTTTTATAAGCTTCTGCTCTAAAGATTTTACCGTCATTTACATATTGATAGTTAAATATATAGTGTGATGTTTTCTGGGCTTTTAAGTTTTGTTCAAACTTTAAAACTGAACTATTCGGATTCTGAAAAAAATTACCATAAGCTATAGAGAATTGCCCATTCTTAGACGTTTTATAAGCGAGTGCTGCTCTTGGTGCTACATTAGTTTCATTAAATATAGAACTGTGATTTGCTCTCAAACCTATTTTTAATGCCAAGTCTTTTGAAAAGATTAAATCCGCTTCAGTAAAACCTGCTGTGATATTATTATTAAACCCATAGGTTTCGTCAATTGATCCATCCTTAAAGTTTTCATCAAAATCTGTTATGAATTGCTCTACACCAAAATTCAATTTAAATCTACTACTAAAACGCTTTTTTAGTTTCAATTTTAAATGAGCTGAGTTTTCAGTATCGTTAATAGCGCTTGTTATAACTCCGATTTCATTTTTAGCATAAGTATAGCTTAAACCCGTTGTCATTGACCAGTTATTTCCTAAAACACCTTTATATGAGGTATTAAGGTAGAAGTTATTGTTATTTAATTTAAAATCTAAACCCTCTTCAAGGTTGATGTCTTCTTGAGTTAATTCGAATTTAGACGTATCAAAAGCAGCATAAAATTTCAACATACCGTTATTTAGTCGCTGTCTAAAAACCATTTCACCTTGCGCTCCTTGATATGGTGTTTGCCAATCATTTCTATCTTCGAAAATGGCTAAATAGGGTGCCAAATTAATATAGGTCGCATTAAAACTCAATGAGGATTTTTCCCATTTTTGGGTATTACCTAAACTCGCACCAACGGTCATTATACCTATATCTGTTTTCTCTTGGTCTGGCTCATCAATAGTATTTAAAAGCAACACACTCGATAGGGCCTGACCATATTCGGAAGAATACCCACCAGTTGAAAAGGTGATACCATCAAACAAAAATGGCGAATAACGTCCTCGTGTTGGAATATTATTTGTAGTTGGCGTATAAGGAGTAAAGACTCTTATCCCGTCTATAAAAATTTGTGTTTCATCTGCAGCTCCACCTCTTACAAATAAACGACCGTCTTCTGCTACATTAGACGTACCTGGTAAGGTTTGTAAGGCTCCAACAAAATCACCTAAAGCACTTGCGGTAGTAACAACATCTAAAGGCTTTAAAACTGACACCTTACTATTATCACTAGCTTCAAATGTACCTGCACTTAAAACTACTGTATCTAAAGTTTCTACATCTTCTCTTAATTTAATTTGAAGGTTCGAAAGCTTTGATACGTCTTCGATAATTATTTTGGTTTCATAGGATAAAAATGAAATGATTAATCTTTGTGAGCCTATCTCGTCTGTTGTGAAATAAAAATTCCCTTTCTCATTAGTTGTAGCTCCATCATAAGTACCTTCCAAATAAACATTAGCGCCTAAAATAGGTTGGTTTTTGTTGTTTACTACTTTACCTGAAATGGGAGTTTGAGTATAAGCAAGCGTTGATAAAAATAGGATGAAGATTGTGATTACATGCTTCATTTTTTGGCTGATGATTAAAAGTTAATTTCTTGATTGTGATACAAACTTGGATTTTTTTTAAGCCAACAAAAATTCTATTTTACCGAATTGTAATAATTCAATGATGAATTGAATATATTTGGTCAAACTACCAAAATATGCTCACCAATACCGAAAAGCAATTCAGCGTTCTATTCTTAATCATTGTTATAATAGAGCTCTTAACCGGAAGTACTGAATCTCTACAGATTGTACACTACATAGCTAAACCTACAATTGTTATAAGTCTTATTTTTTTGTTTGTAAAAACGTCTGGATCGCTTTCTAAGCCTATAATAAATCTAACACTTTTGGCTTTAGGGTTTTCTTTGTTAGGTGATGTTTTACTGATGTTAGTAGATCAATCTGAGCATTTCTTTACACTAGGGTTAGTCGCTTTTTTAACAGCTCATATTATGTATGTACTAGTATTTCTTAAACATAGAAATCCCAAAAACTCACCATTTGGCTTCATTGCCTTGCTTTTAGTTTATGCAGCAAGTCTTTTCTATTTTTTAAGAGATAGTTTAGGAGCTATGTTAATTCCTGTTTTTGCCTATATGCTAATTATTTTAACTATGGCTACTTCAGCATATTTAAGAAAAAACAAAGTGAACATGCTTAGTTATGGTTTGGTTTTCTTAGGTGCATTATTCTTTATGGCTTCCGATAGTATTTTGGCATTAAATAAATTTTACCAACCTATTTTAGGGGCAAATATTAGCATTATGGCTACTTATGCTTTAGCACAATATCTCATTATCATTGGTATTCTAAAACTTAAAAGGGACGTTGATAAAAAGTAAAAAAATGTCGTTTTGAGCCTAGTAGAAAAGCATCAGTAATCAGTATTTAAATCTACAACTGCTTTATTGCTACCATTAGTTATCATTGAAGCAGTATACTATATTTAAAAGGTTTTAATGACTTCTTAATAATACGACTTGAATATTTTTATTAACCAAGTTATTGCTAAATTTACACCTATAACACCTTCACCTTTAATTACTCCTCAAGGTAAATTTAGCTCTGGAATATTCATAAAATAATTATTGAAATAATACTTAGAGAGCACAAATTAACAGCGCAGATATAAAATTCAAAACTATAATTAGATAACTTTGTAACAATATTTATATTCTTACTACTAATTAGATAACTAACCAATCTCATCAATTGAACAAAGAACTCGAACATAGTTTTGTAGAACTGTTGCAAAAGCATCAAAACATTGTACATAAAGTATGTCGTTTATATACCAACAATGCAGATGCTCATAACGACTTGTTTCAAGAAATAACAATACAGTTATGGAGAGCGTATCCTAAATTTAGAGGCGATTCTAAATTTAGCACATGGATGTATCGTGTCGGTTTAAATACAGCTATTACGTTATATAGAAAATCGAAGCGTAGAATAAATACACAAGAGTTTGATGCCGTTGAGTTTAAAATAAAAGCTGAAGAATATGATGATACTGAAGAGCAACAGTTAAAGCTCTTATATAAAGCAGTACATCAGCTAAACGATATTGAAAAAGCCTTGGTTTTCTTATATCTAGAAGACAAGAGTTACAGAGAAATTAGCGCGACTTTGGGTATAAGTGAAGTTAATGCACGAGTAAAAATGAATCGTGTAAAAAAGAAATTAAAAACAATTTTAAATCCGTAAGATTATGGATGAATTAGATTTATTAAAAAAGGACTGGAATAGCGAAAACCCAGAATTTAAAAGTTATTCTGATTCGGATATATATCCAATGCTTTATAAAAAGTCGTTTTCAATTGTTAAGACTTTATTTTATATAAGTATCGCAGAATTGATTTTTTGGCTTTTGGCAAGTATTCTTCCCTACTTCTTATCTTCAACCTTTAAAGAAAAATTAGAAACCAGTTATGAAAATCCACTTTTTCTTGGAGTAAACATATTTAGTTATTTGGTTATTTTCATGTTTATTTACTTACTATACAAATCATATAAAACGATTTCGTCTACAGATAGTGCAAAAAAATTAATGGAGAGCATTCTAAAAACCCGTAAAGTGATTAAATATTATGTGGTTTTTAATTTAACAATAATTTTTCTTTCAATACCACTATCATTTTATTTTGAGTATAATGAAAATCTAGAATTTCATAAACAAGTAGTAGAATTTAGCACAAACCAAATGTTAGTATTATATGCATTTGTAGTATTGGTAGCTGGAGTATTTCTAATACTACTTTGGTTATTCTACAGACTAATCTATGGTGTTCTTTTAAAGCGTCTTAATAAAAATTATGAAGAATTGAAGAAACTTGAAGTATAACGCAACGCTATTAAGTCTTATTGCAAAATATATTAAGCATGAATAAAACTTTAAACACTCCAAAAAGGGTATTCATCTTTGCTCTACCATTACTAGTTATTGCAACAATGGTCTTAATTACCCAGTCTTCTTTTTTTTTAAGCGCACCCTATAAACTATCATTAGGAATAACAATAGACTTATTATTAACGACTCCACTAATTTACTTTTTACTTATTCGTAAGTCAAGAATACCAAAACTTACTATTGTACCCATATTAATTATTGGTGTTATTATTTGTACATATATAATTCCTTCAGAAAACCAATTTTACTTAAGTCTTTTTAAAACATGGATTCTTCCGGTTATAGAACTTATTGTTTTATCGTTCGTTATATATAAAGTTGTAAAAACAGTGCAACTTTATAAATTAAATAAAAGTAAATCATGTTTTGATTTTTACACAGTTTTAAAGTCAACTTGTTATGAGGTTCTTCCTAAAGTGGTAGTCATTCCTATGGTTACAGAAATTGCTGTTTTCTATTATGGTTTTTTAAATTGGAAAAAAGTAAAATTAAAGTCTAATGAATTCTCATACCATAAAGACAGTGGCACAATAGGCCTTTTAATCGCATTACTATTTCTTATTGCGATTGAGACTGTAGCATTTCATTTGTTATTAGCGAGTTGGAATATTACTACGGCTTGGGTATTAACTGGGATAAGTATTTACTCTGGTATTCAGATTTTTGGATTTTTAAAATCAATGCTTAAAAGACCTATAATTATAGAAAATGACATAATATATTTTCGCTACGGAATAATGAATGAATCTACCGTGAATATTGAAAATATTGAATCCATAGAATTATCTATAAAAGATATTGTGTTGACTAAAACAACCCGAAAGTTATCTTTTTTAGGTGATTTAGAAGGTCATAATCTAGTTATTAAACTAAAAAAAGAAAATACTATGACTGGTCTATATGGTATAAAAAGAACCTATAAAGTATTGGCTTTACACATAGATGACAAGCATAACTTTAAAGAAAGAATAGACTACGCAATACAAAAAAGGTAATTACCAATTGCGTTGCTCCTCATTTAAACGTTCCATTTCCTTTAATTCTTCTTGTGGAATTACTTTTAAGAACGAAGGGTGCTGTTCGATAGCATATTCAATTTTTTCAACAATATCAGCAATAGATTCGTTTTCATAATCTATTTGTAATGGTGCTTTAATTTCAAAAGATTGAAATATGTTTTTCTTTTTAACACGTAACCCTTTTTTATCAAAAGAGCGTCTAAAGCCATCGATAACTATTGGCACGACAATGGGTTTATATTTTTTAATTATATGCGCTGTACCTTTTCTAATAGGTTTAAAAGGTGTTGTAGTACCTTGAGGAAATGTAACTACCCAACCATCGTCTAGAGCTTTCTTAATACTTGTAATATCACTCATTTTCACCTGTCGGTTTACATCTTTACCTTGAGAACGCCAAGTTCGCTCAATACTAATAGAACCAGTATAAGCGAAAATTTTAGGAAGTAAGCCAGATTTCATAGTTTCCTTAGCTGCCACATAATACATATTAAGCTTTGGATTCCATAAATAACCTACATTCTTAATATTATCTAAACGACCGCTTAAGCTTGCATTAAACACATGAAACATAGCAATTACATCTGCAAAATAAGTCTGATGATTAGAAATGAACAATACATTAGTGTCTGGTAGATTCTTTATAATCTCCGAGCCTTCAACTTGTAACTCATTAAATCCTCTAAAACGTCGATGAGATAGAACACCTAAGATTCTTATCAACCATTTTTTTACAAAAAGTATATGTCCAAAAGGATTCTTTTTGAATAATCCCATAGTTTGCTATCAATTTTACTGAAATACAAATGTAACAAAATAGATAGGCTATAAAACTTGTTTTAACAAGTCTTTTAGTTCACTAAGCATCATTGCTGTGGCTCCCCAAACAATATGACCATTGAGTTTAAATGCAGGCACATCAACCTCGACATTAAAAGATGTTGGTACTCTTGTAGTTATACAATTAGCTTCATCTAAAAAATTTAATAAACTCACTTCGATGACATCTTCTACTTCTTCAACTTGTTTAATAAATTTAGGGGTTACCTCTGATACACCTAGATATGGATGCACCATAAAATTGCTTGGTGGAATATATATTGGTGACATGGTTTTAATCACATTTATCATTTCTTCAGGCACACCAACCTCTTCTTCTGTTTCTCGTATTGCTGTCACCATCAAATTCTTATCCTCGTCTTCATATTTTCCGCCAGGAAAACCAACCTGTGCAGAATGAACGCCTTTATATGTTTTACGTAGAATCAATACCAAATTAGTCTTCCCATTAGTATTTGGGTAAAACAGAGCCAAAACTCCTGCTTTCTTAGCTGATTTGGCTTTGGCTTTCATTTTTTTTACCAGTTCCAATCGATAAGGAGGTGACATTTTAGCATGAGAAATTTCGCCAAAAAGCTCGAGATGTTTTACTTTTACTACAGATTCCAAAAACGTATTAAAAACCATTTATGAGATTTCTATTAGTTGTATGTGTTATATTTTTATTATTGAATTGTGAAGATAAGCAAACTTCAAAGCAAACTAATATCACTGTAGTAAAAGATTCTGTAGCAACAAAAAACACTTCACCTAAGAAGGAAAGTAATTCTGAATTCCTAAAATTAACCGATAATAATGCCATGGATTTCTTTTTAGAGTATGAGAAGGAACACAAAGAAGATAAAGTAAGAATCACTACAGACTTTGGCACTATTGATATTCAACTCTACAACAAAACTAAATTTCACAGAGCTAACTTTATTTACCTTACCAAACGTAAGTATTTTGATGGTACACAGTTCTATCGTGTCGTTAAAGACTTTGTGATACAAGGTGGAAGTAGCGATGATTATAATATTGCAAAGCGAAGACGAAAAATAGGAAAATACCTTTTGCCACCAGACACCAAACGTGGTTACACACACAAACGCGGAGCTATATCTATGCCAAGTAGCGAAATTGAAAATGCTTATAAACTCGCTTCCCCATTTCAGTTTTTTATAGTTCAACGTCAAGGAGGTGCAGATTACTTAGATAAAGACTATACTGTTTTTGGCGAAGTTATTAATGGATTGGATGTGGTCGATAAAATCGCTAAAGTAGAGACTGACCAAGGTGATTGGCCACTACAAAATGTATATATTAAAAAAGTAGAAATTATAAAATAATTAAGAGTACTG
>NZ_CAXBGB010000078.1:0-15467 GCF_963975125.1 uncultured Winogradskyella sp.
ATGTTTTTATATATAAGACACAAATGAGGTCTTTTATTGTGCTTCTTCATGTTTTTCCTTTTGCTCTTGTTCTAGAGTCTGTTCAGGCTGTTTAAATAAATCGATATAAGCTTTACCAATAGTGTCAATAATATGACTCGCAATTAAACTTTGGTAACCATATTCTTCTAAAGCAATATCTGCAGACTTCCCATGAAGGTAAACTCCAAAGATAGTGGCAGCTAAAGGTTCATACGTTTGCGCAATTAGCCCTGAAATAATTCCTGTTAAAACATCTCCACTTCCTGCAGTTGCCATTCCTGGATTGCCTGTAGTATTCAGGTATAATTTATTTTTATATACAGTTATAGAATGTGCCCCTTTAATAAGAACAATTACATTATATTTTTTGGAAAATGATTTAACTTTTTTTAGTTTTTCAAAATCATCGGACCACTTTCCTATTAAACGCTCTAACTCTTTTGGGTGTGGTGTTAAAACGCTCTGCTCTGGTAATAATTTTAGTAAAGCCTTATTTTTAGATAGTATATTCAAAGCATCAGCGTCAATTACTAATGGTGTTTTATTTTTCTTTAAAAAAGCTTCATAAGTTTTGACTGTCTCATCTGTGGTTCCCAATCCTACTCCAATACCAATAACAGTTGGCACCATTTCAAAGTTGATATTAGAAATGTTAGTTTCGTTTTCGTCTGTAATGACCATTACTTCTGGTATAGCGGTTTGTAAACTATGATAGCCACATTTTGGGATGTAAGCCGTTACCAAACCTGCACCAGAACTTAAGGCTGCTCTAGTGGCTAAATTAACAGCTCCAACTTTACCATAGCTTCCACCTAAAATTAGTACATGACCAAAGACACCCTTATGCGCAAATTTTTCTCTTGGTTTGTAAAGTAGTAACACTTCATGCTTAGAAATCAATTCAACTTCAGTTTCTGTTTGCTTTAAATAATCGCGATCAATACCAATATCTAAAACCTCCCACTGCTCTGTATATTTAGCGGTTTCAGGTAAAAAAAACACCAATTTGGGAGATTGAAAACTTAAAGTGTAATTGGCATGTACTACAGCCTTTTCGTCTTCTACTGACTTATCTGTATATAATCCAGAAGGAATATCTATAGCCAAAGTAAATACTTTAGAGGCTCTAAATTTTTGAAATAGCTCTTGCACCCAATCATTTGGAGGACGATTTAAACCAATCCCAAAAACGGCATCTACGATAATATCGTCTGCATGAAAGTCTGGAAAGTCTGCTCGACAGGTTAACATCTTTGGCCAATCTTTAGTCACATTTTTAATACGATCATAATTAATTAAAAAATCTTTAGACCGCTTATCACTGCAATTAACAATGTAAGTAATCACATTATAGCCATGCGTATTTAAATGTCTCGCTAAAACCAATCCATCACCTCCATTATTACCAATACCACAAAATACGTGTATTGGTACTTGTGCTCCTTGCATACGCAGATGCATCCAATCAAAAATTTGGGTTGCTGCACGTTCCATTAAATCTGTTGACGATATATTTTGACGTTCTGTGGTTAACTTGTCACCTTCGTAGATCTGTTCCTTAGAAAATACTTTCATGTAAATGTTTTAAAAGCTTATGTTATTAGCTATGTTTTTTATTTTAATAAAAAGACAAGCCCTTTTTTAGCAATTTCCAAAAGGGAAGATTCGTTTTTTATTGTTGTAAAAATAATACATTTGAAGAGTAATTTCTAAAAAAGTAAACTTCCAAACAATGAAGGAGGGTTGATACATTATAATCGTCTTTTAGACTTTTAGCAGATTATATATATTTCGCTTTTACATTTCAACCCAAATAAACGTAGTTTTATATACATTTTAGTTTCCGAACCATTAGAATAACTACATTTATGGGTATTTAAGACCTATTAGCTTTGAAGTCTATTCATTATTTTATCATTTTATTGTTATCGTTTTCAAGCGGTTCTGCACAACAGTTCACACTAGAAACACCTCTAGATATAGCAGTTAATGAAACTTCTGGATTGCTATATCTTAACAACACACTGATTACTCATAATGATTCCGCAACCACAAATCAATTGTTCGATATTGATACGTCGACTGGAGCTATAACTCGAACCGTAACTATAACTAATGCCTCTAATACAGATTGGGAAGATCTCACACACGATGGAACTTACATCTATATTGGCGATTTCGGAAATTATGAAGGAGACAGAACGAACCTTAAAGTATATCGCATCGCTATTGCAGATTATTTTGCTAGTACCTCAGTATCAGCAGATTTAATCCGTTTTAGTTATAGCAATCAAACAGATTTCACATCTAGTCCTATAGCTACAAATTTTGATGCCGAAGGACTAATACATTACAATAACAAACTCTATGTGTTTTCTAAAAACTGGCTAAATGGAGATACAGATATCTACGAACTATCTAAAGAACCTGGTATACATAGTATTTCTATAATTGACACGATTAGTGCTCAAGGTTTAATTTCTGGTGCGACATATAATCCTCTAGACAATAGTATTATACTTATTGGCTATGATGTTAATGGTGCTTTTATAATTCAGTTAAATGGGTTTAATTCAGGTTTATTTTCTAATGGCACTGTTGTAAAAACATCCATGAATGTGCCTAATAATTATTCATTTCAAGTTGAAGCTATCATTCCAATTAATGTGAATGAATATTATGTGTCAGCTGAAGAGTATTCATCAAATGCATCAGGCTTATATAGTTTTAATGTTTCGACTTTAAGTATCACAGCATACGATGATATAGCAATTTCCTTTTATCCGAATCCTGCAAAAGATGTTATATCCTTAAGTCATGAGGATTGTGAAACTAAAATTTATGCAATTACAGGACAATTGGTAAAAACGTCATCAAACAAAAAAATTGATATTTCTGATTTATCTACTGGAATTTATTTGGTAAAGATTCAAGGTAAAGGGAATGTAAATTCTACGACAAAACGTTTGCTAATTGAATAATATAGATTCTGAAACATCCCGATAACTATCGGTTCAGAATGCTAAATAAGAATTTACACTCCGTCAACTTAATATTCTAACCAACAACTCTTTAAGCAAATCTCCTTGAGGTATAGCACTCGACCCAACACCTTTACTCTTAACATCAAATTCACGCAATAAACCAATGACTGTACTCACTTTTCTCATTGGGTAATTACGTGCAGCAGTTAAGTACTCATTCACAAAATAAGGATTCACTTTTAAAGCAGAAGCTACAGTTCTTGAAGACTTATCGTGCATACCATGAAGGTGCAATAATTGAGAGAAGAAATTAAATAACAAAGCCACAGTAACTACCATTGGGTTATCCTTTGGATTGTCTGCAAAATACTTGGCAATCTGATGCACTTTCACCACATTACACTCACCAACGGCTTTTCGTAATTCGAAATTATTAAAATCTTTACTAATACCAATATTTTCTTCGATATGCTCTGGTGTAATTTGGGTACCTTCTGGTAAAACAATTTTTAGTTTATTAAGCTCGTTATTCACCTTACTTAAATCTGTGCCCAAAAACTCAACTAACATCTGAGCTGCTTTTGGAGAAATATCGTAATTCTGCCCTTTTAATACACGTCTTATCCAATCTGGCACTTGGTTGTCATAGAGTTTTTTACTTTCAAATACCACTCCACCAGACTTATTTATAGTCTTATACAAAGTTTTACGCTTGTCTAACTTTTTGTATTTATAATTTAAAACTAATACTGTTGAAGGTTGAGGGTTTTCAGCATATTGTGTCAATTGTTCTATGGTTCTGCTTAAATCTTGTGCTTCTTTTACAATAACCACTTGACGTTCTGCCATCATAGGATAACGCTTAGCATTGCTCACTATATCATCAATAGAAACATCCCGACCATATAATACCATTTGGTTAAAACCCTTTTCAGCTTCGTCTAAAACATTGTTTTCAATAAAATCTGAAATCTTATCAATATAATAAGCCTCATCACCCATTAAAAAATAGATAGGCTTAAGATCACCTTTTTTTATCGCTGAAACTAGTTGTTTTACGTCGTCCAATGTCTTACTTCTTAATCTCTTCAAGTTTTAGCTTATGTAAAAGTATCGAGAATCTCTCAATAAAATTTTCTGCAAAAATCACTTGAAGTGACATTATAATTTTAATTTTGTATAGTGCAAGAACTCAACTTTCCTAAGTTTGAATACCGTTTCAAAAGTACAGAAAATAAAGTTTCTATTTTTGATGTTATTCGGAAAAAATTCATCATTCTTCAACCGGAAGAATGGGTGAGGCAACATTGTGTTCATTACTTAATAAATGACAAGAAATTCCCTAAATCATTGATTAATGTTGAAAAAGAGCTTACTATAAATGGATTAAAGAAACGTTACGATATTGTGGTTTATAATTCTGATGGCAGTATTCATTTAATTGTAGAATGCAAATCGCATAAGATAAAGATAGACCAAACCACTTTTGACCAAATTGCACGTTATAACTTAGTTTTAAATGCATCTTATTTAATGGTGACTAACGGTTTAAATCACTATTATTGCGAAATGGATATGGAAGCAGAACGGTATTCGTTTTTAGAAGATATTCCTAATTACACGTCAAAATAAATGCTACAAACCAAAGACATAGCGGTTGTTATTTTAAACTGGAATGGAAAAGCACTGCTTGAGCAGTTTCTACCTTCAGTTATAAAGTATTCTAACGATGCTCAAATATATGTCGCTGATAATGCTTCAATAGATGATTCTGTGGCTTTTGTTTCTGAACATTTTCCGATAGTGAAACTTATTCAGAATACTGAAAATAGTGGTTATGCAAAAGGATATAATAATGCCCTTAAGCGTGTTGAAGAACCACTACTATGCTTATTGAATAGCGATATTGAAGTTACTGAGAATTGGCTTAAACCTATCTTAGATGAATTTAATACTGACGTAAATACTGCTATCATTCAACCTAAAATTTTAGACTACAAAAACAAATCTCATTTTGAATATGCTGGTGCTGCAGGTGGTTTTATAGATAAGTATGGTTATCCGTATTGTCGTGGTCGCATTTTTGACACTCTTGAAGAGGACAAAGGGCAATACAACGATACAAAGACTATTTTCTGGGCTTCAGGTGCTTGTTTTTTTATTAGAAATTCAGTTTTTAAAACTTTGAATGGTTTCGATAAATCTTACTTTGCGCACATTGAAGAAATTGATTTGTGTTGGCGCGCTTTCAATACCAATTACCAAACAAAGTATGTTGGAACTTCAACGGTTTATCATGTTGGTGGAGCTACCTTAAGTAATACAAATCCAAAGAAAACGTATCTTAATTTTAGAAATAGTCTCTTCACGCTTGTAAAAAATACAGATTCTAATGTTTTCATTAGAACAGTGATTCGTATGAAACTCGATGGTGTTGCGGCTATTCGGTTTTTGTTTCAATTAAAACCGCAACATTTTTTTGCAGTTCTTAAAGCTCATGGTTCATTTTACATGAATTTAGGTCGAGTTTTAAAACAACGTAGGCAATTACCTAAGCAATCAAACTACTACAAAACCAACTCTATTGTTTGGTCTTACTTCATTAAAAAACGCACAAAATTCTAATTGTTCATAAAACTGTTAAAGTTTTTGTTAATCCATGTTTGGCTAATTCTTCTTTTCTATAATTTTGAGTTGTTATTATTAACAATATAAATATAAGATTCAATTATGAAGAAATTAATATTATTAAGTGTTTGCTCAATGCTGTTGTTTGCGTCTTGCGTGTCAAAGAAAGATTATCTAGCACTTGAAACAGAACAAAAAGAAACTCAAGATTTATTAAATAGTGCAACGGTAAAACTAAACAAATGTCTTTCGGATGCAGCTGCAGCGAATGCAAGAGTAGAAACAATGAAGGATCAATTGGTAGATTTACGTAAGTCTAACCAAGATTTAATTGATACTAAAGGTGATTTAACCATCTTAACTAAAAAGGGGTCTGATAATCTTGAAAAGTCTTTAGAAAGCTTAAAGGAACGTGATTTAAAAATTACAAGATTACAAGATGCATTGACTAAAAAGGATAGTGTAACTCTAGCTATTGTAACTAGTCTTAAAAAGGCAGTAGGTATTAATGATCCAGATATTGAAATTAATGTAGAAAAAGGTGTTGTTTTTATTTCTATTGCCGATAAATTATTATTTAAAAGTGGTAGTTATAACGTAACAGACAGAGCTAATGAAATTTTAGCAAAAGTTGCTAAAGTGATTAATAGCAAGCCAGACTTTGAAGCTATGGTAGAATCGCATACTGATAACAAATCTTACAGCAAACCACCATTAGTAGATAACTGGGATTTAAGTGTAAAACGTGCAACGTCTATTGTACGTGTTCTAGAAAGCTTAAATGTTAACCCGCAACAGTTAATTGCTGCTGGTCGTAGTTCTTACGTACCTTTAGTTGATAATGATACTGCTGATAATAGAGCAAAAAACAGACGTACACGTATTGTTGTATTACCAAAAATAGATCAGTTCTATGAAATGATCGAAACTGAAATGAAAAATTTATCTGCCGGAAACTAATTCTAGTAGATTTAGATATAAAAAAAACCAATGCGTTTGCATTGGGTTTTTTGTTTGTTATAGATTATAAATAACACCCCTAAAGTCCCCTTAAGGGGACATTCTAAAAGATATTATTCAGAGGAATTGTCCCCTTGAGGGGACTTTAGGGGTGTTCACATGAAAAGTTTACTTAGTTAAACTAAAATCATAAGACTTCACCAATCTAATAAACTCAGCTCTATAACCATCCTTATCTTCACCTCTACCATTCTCTGCCAATTCAATCACTTTAGATATTGATGCCTTATTAAAATATTTAGATTGTCTCAATTGCATTCCAAATAAAGCTACTGCAGAAGTAAAGTTCATGTCTTCTGATGCTTCAGATGTTTTGGTCTTTTGTACATGCACCATTTCAATACTTTGAGATGCATCTGGTTTTTTATATCTGAATTTTACAGTGAACAATTCGTCCTCATAATTAACCTTAGCCTCAGTTTGTGTATATTTTAAGTCTGGTTGTGATTTTAAATAATCACTCTCTACTCCTGTTAGAATAATTTCATAAAGTGCAGTTACTGTATGTCCACTGCCTAATTCGCCAGCATCTTTAGTGTCATCTACAAAATCTTCATCAGCCAACAATCTGTTCTCGTATCCAATTAGGCGATAGGCTTGTACTTTCTTAGGATTAAACTCCACTTGAATCTTTACATCTTTAGCAATAGTAAATAAAGTTCCTCCAAATTCTTTTCCAAAGACTTTTTGAGCTTCTTGCATATTATCAATGTAAGCATGATTTCCATTTCCTTTGTCTGCCAAAGTTTCTAATTTTGAATCTTTATAATTCCCATACCCAAAACCTAAAACAGACAAGAACACTCCAGATTTACGCTTTTCCTCTATCAAGGTTTGCATATCGCTATCACTTGAAGCACCAACATTAAAATCACCATCAGTAGCAAGTATAACACGATTATTTCCTTTTTTCTTAAAGTTCTTTTCGGCTAATTTATAGGCTAATTTAATTCCTGCTCCACCAGCTGTAGAACCACCTGAGTTTAAATTATCTAAAGCAGCTAAAATCTTTCCTTTATTATCACCAGAAGTTGGTTCTAAAACCACACCTGCTGCTCCAGCATAAACAACTATTGAAACTTTATCTTTTGCTCGCAACTGATTTACTAGAAGCTTAAATGCACTTTTCAATAAAGGCAACTTATTCATTGAACCCATTGAACCCGATACATCGATTAAAAATGTAAGATTTGATGCTGGTAATGCCTCATTAGCATAGGTTTTTCCTTGAAGCCCTATTCTCACTAATTGCGTGTTAGTATGCCAAGGTGTTTCTACAACTTCTGTATAGATAGAAAATGGGTGCTCATCTGTTGGTTGAGGATAGTTGTAATTAAAATAATTAACCATCTCTTCTATTTTAACAGCCTCTCGTTTTACTTTCTGTCCATTATTTATCATTCGTCTTACATTGCTATAAGCTGCTTTATCTACATCAATTGAAAATGTTGAAAGCGGAGCAAGATTTGCACGCTTAAAAGGGTTTTCTTGGATTTGAACATAAGATTCATTCAAAAAATCATTTATAATACTAATATCAACATTATTTTTGTGTCCTTTTGTTCTTAGACATATAACTCCTTTACTACCATTATATCCATATATAGCATTCCCTTGCTGAGCATTAAGAATTTCTATATGCTTTACTTTATCAGCTTTAATACTTCTAAACTCAGATTTCGATATTGGTTTTCCATTTAAAATATAAAGTGGCTCTTTTGATTTTACAGATGTAATTCCTCTAATAGAAATATTAGATGTGCTGCCTGGAGTTCCACTTAATTTTGATATAGTAACGCCAGAAATTTTACCTGAAAGTGCTGAAGCAATTGTAGGTTTTGGTTTTGATCTAAAATTCCTTCCTGTACCACGAACCGAATAACTATAACCAACTACAACTACTTCGTCTAGTGAATTACCATCTTCTAAAGCTACATCGTATATGTTAGCTACACCTATTATAATTTTAGAAGTTTCCATACCAACATAAGAAATTACTAAAATGTCACCAATATTCGCTTTAATAGAATATTTTCCATCAAAATCGGTTTGAATCCCATTAGCAGTTCCTTTAACAATAACACTTGCTCCTGGTAATGGTAATCCATCAGCTGCAGTAGTTACAATTCCTGTGACTGTTTTTTCTTGTGCTTGTAATTGTACGGATAGAAACAATACAATTATAATTTGTAATACATTTTTCATAATATATAGTTTAGATGATTAATTAATCTTTAATAACTGAAATGATCTCAGGTAATAATGCAATGGCAGTTAGTACTAAAGCATTGCTTTTTCTATTAGTTGTTATCTTGGTCTCTTTAGATTCCGTTTTTGCAACTTCTGTAGTACGATTGGGAATCCGTATCATTACCACAGAATTATCGGAGTCTTCTATAAAATTTTCTTTAGCAAACTCATAGGCAAGTTCAATACCATCGTCTTCAAAAGTCTTAACGCTAGATTTTGGATGCTCAACCACATATAGTAGTTTTTTAATACCTGTAGCTTCCGTTTGGTTAAGTGCAATACCATTAAAATGAGAATATGCAACGATGCTTATTAAATCATCTTCAGTAACACGCTTAGACAATAATTTAAAAGCCTGTTTAAGAATAACACTATCCTCAGTATTAAAACTATCAGCGTAAGTTTCAATAAGAAAAGTGATGTTTTTTGTTTTAGTAGAATCTGTCTGAATACTGTAATGCTCTACGATAAACGTAATTAGATTATCGAGTGTTACAGACTCAGTTTCAATATTTTTTTCTTGAGAGTGACTTGCAATTGATAGCATCAATGCAAGTGTGGTTGTAAATAATATATTCATTAGTTTGGTATTAAAGTTTACATAAAACTAAATACCTTACCTGAAAAATAAAATCAATAATGAGTGAAGTAAGACTTTGAATGAGTTAACTACCCAAGAACAGCTTTTATGGTTTTATCGCGTTGAATCTTACCGTTTACTGTTTCTAGAAACTTATCAGTAATATAAATCTCTTTTGGAACTTGGAACTTTGTTAATCCCTTTATATGCTTAATTCTGTTACCAATACTCTCTACTGAATCTCTAGGGTTTTCAACAATTAAGATAAGTTTCTCGCCGAGTGCAGCATCTTCTTCTCCTGCAATAATAAAACGTTCATCTATTACAGGTTGTAACTTATCTTCAATTTGCTCTGGAAACAACTTTACTCCACCAGAATTTATAACGTTATCAAAACGGCCTAACAACATAAAACTAGTTTCAGAATGTAGATCTACAATATCGTTTGTTATTAATGCTTCATTTACCAACTTCGACGCATTTACAATTAAACATTCTCTTTCGTCTTGCCCAAATGTTACATTTGGCAAAGCTTTGAATAAACCATCCCCTTTTACTGCTTCTGACGATAATTGTCGCACTGCAACATGTGTTACGGTTTCGGTCATTCCATAAGTCTCATAAAACTTAGATTTACAACTTTTAATCCTTTCCAATAACGGTTTGGTTACTTTAGAACCACCAACAATAATAGTTTTGATATTATCTGTATAATTTATGGTATGCTTTAGTTGCAATGGAATCATAGCACAAAAATCATATTTTTTTTCATAATCAAAAATTGGATGTGCAGAAGGCTCAACACAATCAATTTCTAAACCCAGAATCATTGCACGTACCAACATCATTTTTCCAGCTATATAATGACTTGGCAAACAATCAATTGCCTTATCACCTGGTTGTAAACCAAAGAAATCACCTGTTGCAATAGCTGAATTCACCATTGCTTGTTTTTTTAATTTAATTGTTTTTGGTTGCCCAGTAGAACCCGATGTGTTTACATACAAAACGTTTTTATTATTAAGCCAATCAATTAAAAAATTACCAGTAACTTGCTCATAAGGTTCACCTTCTTTGATAAGGCTGTAAGCTACTTCCTTTAGGTCTTCAAAACTAAAATGAAGCCCATTAAACTTAAAGCGATTATGTACTTTATTATACTTTGGAGTCATTTACTCTATAATTTTATAATCTTCTTTTGGTGGTTCTTCTACTTTTCCTAATAATTTATCATTCCAGTTTTTCCAACCGTAACGCTTCGATAAAATAAGCAGCATTAATGGATAAATCACCAAAACTGGTATTAAAATTTCTGAAACTGTACCAGCAACTGGCTCTGAAGTATCTTTAAAAATAGCATCGGTTTGTAGAGCTGTCCAATCCGCAGTTACTAATAATGATGCAATAAGATTATTACCTAAATGAAATCCTAATGCGAGCTCTAAACCTTCATCCATTAAAGTCATTATACCTAATAACAGTCCTGTTCCTACATAAAAAATCATCATCTGCCAGAAACCAATAGCTCCTACTTCTGGGTTTGCAGCATGAGCTACACCAAACAATACAGACGTTAAGATTAGAGGAAACCATTTATTCTTTACTAATACTCCAACATGCTGCATTAAATAACCTCTAAACAAATACTCTTCTAATCCTATTTGAAAAGGGAATAAGATAATGCTAATGATAAATAGAATTGCAAATTTCACAGCATTAAACTGAAATACAATTTCTGATGAATCTATTGAGTACATTATTAAAAATGTAACAACAGTATATATTGTAATCATTAAAAACGAAAATAAAATACGCTTATAATCTACTTTTGGACGTGATGTAGTTAGGGATAAAATACTTCGCTGATGCACATATTTCACCAACAGAAACAAAAGTCCAAGTAAAAACACAAACGGTAACAAATTGACAAGTAAAAATACGCTTGATGGCCAATTCTTAAACAAGTCCATAGCTGCATCTAATTCTCCTGGCTCAGAAGTTAAATAGACCACAAAATTGCCAAGAAAAATACCAGCAACTAATATCGTAGTTAATATAAACATCCATATTTCGCGTTGTCCTTTATAAGCTTGTTGTATATAATTCATGGTTATAAATTAAATTTCCAATGTTGTTTTAAATCGTAGTGCAAAGTACCATTTTTTACAATTAATGGCGAATCAAAATTGTTGGTAAATAAACCTCCAGTTCCTAAACCTTGTGGCATCGTGTTTTTTAAAGTGTAAGTCCATTGTGCAACAGCGTTTAACCCAATATTACTTTCGAGTGCGCTGGTAATCCACCATTTAATGTTTAAATCCTCAGCTATATCAATCCATTGTTTACTTCCACTAAATCCACCAACCAAGCTTGGTTTTAAAATAATGTATTGTGGCTTTATAGTTTGAAGTAGTTTTTGTTTCTCTTCTTTTGAAAAGACTCCAATTAATTCTTCGTCTAGTGCAATAGGCAAAGGCGTATCTTCACAAAGCTGAGCCATAGCCTCAAATTGCTTCGCTTTTATAGGTTGTTCTATAGAATGTAATTGATATTCTGATAATCGTTTTAATTTCTCTAAAGCATTAGCTTTTGAAAATGCGCCATTGGCATCTACTCTTAATTCAATATCAGATTTTGAAAACTCTTTTCTAATGGATTTAAGAATATCTAATTCCGTTTGAAAATTTATCGCTCCAATTTTTAGTTTTATACAATCAAAACCTGCTTCAATTTTTTCTTTGATTTGGGCTCGCATAAAATCTTCAGATCCCATCCAAACCAAACCATTAATAGGAATACTATCAAAACCCTTTGTAAATGGCGAAGGAAATAATTGAAATTGATCTTCATTTTCTAAGGATTTAAAAGCGGTTTCTAATCCAAATTGAATACTTGGAAATTCAATAAGCTCTCTGAGAAGTGCTTCTAATCCAAAGTTGATGTTTTCACAAGTCCATTTTAACTTCTCTTCAAAATCTGGTCTATAATCAATAGATAAACCTCTTAAAATACCACACTCACCTACTCCAACAGCATTATCTTTTTCAAGACGAATAAACCACGTTTCTTTAGTGGTCATTAAACCTCTAGAGGTTCCGCTTGGTCTTTTAAAATCTAAAATATATTGGTGATATGTTGCTATCATAAGTCAAGTCAAAAATACTTAATAAATACCATTTACCTATTGAATTTTTGTAATTTAGAACTCAAATTTTCAACTCACAATGCCCGATTTTCCTAATATAATATTGTATGCCATCCCTTTCTTTGTATTGGCAATGTTACTAGAGTTATATATCACTGCAAAGCAACATATTAAAACATACGAAGCTAAAGATGCCTTTTCTTCGATTGCAATGGGCTTAGGGAATGTTATACTAGGTTTTGTAAGTAAAGCTATAGTGCTAATGGTCTTTTTTTGGGTTTATGATAATTTTAGATTGTTTACCATACCTGTAGCTTTGTGGTCTTTTGTTTTCGTTTTTTTTGTTGATGATTTCTCATATTATTGGTTTCATCGCGTGTCTCATCAGTGTCGTCTATTTTGGGCATCGCATGTGGTACACCATTCATCAGAGCATTATAATTTGAGCACAGCATTACGACAAACGTGGTCTGGTGGCTTTTACACCTTTATTTTTTGGTTATGGTTGCCGCTTTTGGGTTTTCATCCTGCGATGATTTTATTGCAAATGTCTATTAGTTTATTGTATCAATTCTGGATTCATACGGAAGCCATAAATAAAATGCCAAAATGGTTTGAAGCTGTTTTTAATACACCATCGCATCACAGAGTACATCATGGTAGTAATCCTATTTATTTGGATCGTAATCATGCTGGAATTTTAATTATTTGGGACAGACTATTCGGAACGTTTCAACCTGAGTTAAAAGACGAGAAAGTCACTTATGGTTTGGTTACAAATATTAAAACTTTCAACCCAATAAAAATTGCTTTTATAGAATGGTTGAACATGTTTAAAGATGCTTTTACAGGACGTAAATCTTTAAAAAACAGAATTCTATATTTTTTAAAGCCTCCAGGTTGGAAACATGATGGTAGCGGGAAAGTTAGTGATGATTTGCGAAGTGAATGGTTGAACCAGAAACACTAATTTACTTTACTTAATTTTAGTGTAAACCATATAGCAAATTTTTAAATTTTTTCAAAAAACAACTGAATTTTAAGTTATATAACGATTATAATTACTATTAAAAGAATTTTAGTGATAAGTAACAAGATTATCGTATCTTATTGTTTTGCAGAATCTTATAGATAAAATGCAGATTTAAATTTTAGAATTTATTTAGCGATTAATAGCATTTACAAGTTAGAACTAATTTTGACTTGAAATTATTGCAGTATGCAATTTACCTCACCAAAATGCACGAATTTGCTAAGCCTATAAAATGGGATTTAATAGATGAAGTGGTAAAACTAGTTCCTCTGAAAACAGTTCAAAAAAAATATATTGGCAAAGGCCGATCTGCAAAAGTATATCTTTCGTATTCTGGTAATGAAGGTATAGCCACAAAGACATTTACTGGCGAACCCGTTAGTAAATTAATTCTTTTTATTCTAACAGGATCTGCTAATCCTTACACTTGGTGTGAAGATGCTATTAAATGTGCTATGATACGAAGACGGATTCTATCATCACTATGCCAAATTTGGTTTGAAGACAAATTAAGATTACCCAAAACATTCGAGTACCGTTGGAATAATGAACATAAAGCATTTGAAATTGATGCAGAGTTCATTCCTGGCAAGCATGCTTCTTTATTTAATCCATTGCATAAAAACCAAGTGAATTATATGTCTGAATTGAAAAGTGAAATTATGAAGCCGCTGAAGGATAAATTGATTGAGTCTGGATTTGATGGGTTAGTTTGGCAAGCAGGTAAAGGAAATCCTGTAGCAGTCAGTAATTTTATGATGCTTAATAAGGAAAACGGCAGCAGAGAATGGATTTGGATAGATTTAGAATCTGGTCTTCCTGCTCTATTTGCCATGAATCCATTATCAACATTGTTCTATTATCTCCCAAAATGTATTAAGCATAGAGATTGGCTTTTTGATAATGTAGATTCCCCTAAACTTACTAACTATATAACAAAGAATAAAGCTATTATTACATCAAAACTAGGAGAAACTACGTATAGAAATCTTTGCACTGATGCAGATTTGTTATCTAAAACCCAAAAGAATTGGAAAAGTTTAAGTAGGCATCAAAAAAGCTTAAATTATTCTTTTTCACAAAAAAAGATAACTGAAGAATCTAAACTATATTATGAACATAAACCTGTACGCTGGTTTTTAAAAAATAGCATAACCTTTTTAAAATCATCAATTAAAAGTATAAGAAAAATTGTAATAGAATTTTTTAATACGGTTTATAATTTTAGATACAAGAAGTTTATAAAACGTATATACCTTTATTTTTCGAGTGCTAAATATCGTTGGAGACTTGTAAGATGGTATTTAAAAAAAGAAATTGATAAGTGGAAATCTAGAAAGTTCTTTACTGAATCTGATTCTAAATTTCTCAAAAACGAACTCCAAAAAGATGATAAAAGTTCTTATTTAACTGACTTTAGTATTCACTTAGGTATAAAACCATTTGTAAAAATCTTTAGCTTAATCATAATGCCTTTAGTAATTTCTGGTGGTATTTTCAGCTTACAATCTGGTGCACTAATAATTCTAGCATCTGGTCCTGTAGCAAGAACATTATATACAGTTTGGAGAATGTCCCATAGTCTTATTAGCTCTAAACCACAATTTCCTATAATAGCCTTAATTATTGGTTTATTACCAATAATTGGTAACCTAGCTTATCCTGCCGAATTATTTTATCATAGTACAGGTAGTAAAAATAAAGTGTCTAAATTTATCATTTACTCATTTACTGCTAAAGCGGGTTCTAAAATCCCTATTTGGGGAGGAAAAGACAGTGAGATTGAACATCTTTTTAATAGAATAT
>NZ_CAXBGB010000079.1:0-15183 GCF_963975125.1 uncultured Winogradskyella sp.
CAATATTTGGCATATTGTTGTGCTCTAAAGGTTGAAGTGTTATGGTCATTTTATGATAAAATTTAAATTAAGTTATTCTGTACTTTCTTCCATTGTATGGTAAACATTCTGCACATCATCATCTTCTTCAAGCTTTTCTAGTAGTTTTTCAACATCTTCTGCTTGCTCTACCGTTACAGCTTTAGTTACTTGTGGAATACGCTCAAAACCAGAAGAAATAATTTCAATTTTATGCACTTCTAAATAGGATTGTATATTACCAAAACTTTCAAATGGAGCATAAATCATTACGCTAGTTTCCTCATTTCCGTTTTCATCTTCATCTGTATCTTCAAAAATTTCTTCGACACCAAAATCAATAAGTTCTAATTCTAATTCTTCTAAATCCATGTCATCACCTTTAATTTTAAAATTACAAGTATGATCGAACATAAAAACTACTGAGCCAGATGTGCCTAAACTACCATCTGTTTTATTAAAGTAAGAGCGAACGTTAGCCACAGTACGTGTGTTATTATCTGTTGCTGTTTCTACAAGTACAGCAATACCATGTTGCGCATAACCTTCAAAGATGACTTCTTTATAATCACCTTGACCTTTTTCACTTGCTTTTTTAATAGCACGCTCTACATTAGCCTTTGGCATATTTACAGCCTTTGCATTTTGTATCACAGCACGTAAGCGTGAGTTACTATCGGGATCTGGACCACCTTCTTTAACTGCCATTACTATGTCTTTACCTATACGTGTAAAGGCTTTACTCATAGCAGACCATCGTTTCATTTTCCTTGCTTTTCTAAATTCGAAAGCTCTTCCCATCTAAAATTTATTTTTAGTTCTCATACAAATGAGAAACGGTTTAATTTATATATATTATTGTTACAAATGTATTTAATGCGTCTAAAGTCTAATTTATTAACACTCAGCAAATTTAAAAAATCTATTTATCGTTTGGAATGTGTTTTCCTAAAAATTTTTGATTACTATTATTTAGCGTATTAATAACAAACTCACGTCTTTTATTAAGATCTGTGTTAGTTTTATTGTATTGCTTAACTCCTTTATTAAAATTGTTTACTAACGTATTATAACCATCAATTTGGGTTTTAGTTCGTTTACGTTCGGGTGTTTTTTCTAATGTAAGTTGCGTTTGTTCTAAATCGGTTTTAGATACCAGAAAATCTATTAGTACTGGTATTTTATTTTCTGCCTCATCAATAAAAAAATCAAAAGCCTTTTTTGTTGCATTTGCTATAGATTTATCATTTTTGTAATGCGCTTCAGCCTTAAGTATATTAAGACCTTCTTTGGCACTTTCGCTCAGCGCATTTGCATTTTGTTGTATCGCATTTACATCGTTACTGTTTAAAGCATCCATAAGATAAATTTCATTGATGAAAACTTTAAAGTAAATAAGATACATTTTTTTATAATAAGTGAATACTTCATTAGAAATAGTCATTTTTTTACTTAAATCAGTTTCACTTTCTATGATATTAATATTGTGCTTATTAGCAAATGCATAATAATTAACTTCGTACTCTTCTTGGATTTCTTCCATCTTCTTATCTGCTAATTCTTGCGCCAACATATAAGCCTCCATTGCATCGTAGGATTGTTCTGCAACAGCTTTCATATCAATAATTTTTGCGTACTCATCATTTAGTAAATTTTTATTAAAGTGTAAACGCTTTAATAGCTGGTTTTTAAACTCATTACCATCATAGCCTGGTGCATTTCTAATTTTACTTATGGCTTTATCGAGTGTTTTTAGAAGGCTTTTTCTTTTATTCTGAACATTTCTATCACTCTTACTATGTGCTATTGCCTTGGTGTATCTCCACATTTTTTTGGTGATATCTTCTTGCTGCTCACTAACAAATTCTAAATAGTCTAAAGCTTTCTCAAAGTTTTGTGCAGATAAAGAAATAGTAAATAAAAAAAGAACAATAGTAATAAACTGTTTCATAAGTGGTGTAGTGTTATAGTTTAATGATATCATTGATAATAAAATAGGCTTCTTGTATATAAGGATCTTTAGTTAATTTTTTTCTGTGTTGAGAATTCATGAATTTATCATCTTCATTATATTCTAAAATAGTGTTTGTAGATGCTGTATTATTCACAATAAATTGATTAGAATTTTGTTCTAAATTGTGTAAATAATTTTTCCAAGCAAAATTGTAAGCGTTAGTGTAACTATAGATATAATCTAGTGTTAGTGGATAGCTTCCTATACGATTAATATAATCCTTTACGAAAATACGATTAAATACCTTAATACCTTCAAAGGTAGAACTAGTTTCTACACGTTTTTTACTATCCATTTTTATAGCATTTATATCTTTTTTTTGTTTTGCGTTATGCTTTAATGTGACTTCTGTAATGCTATTTGAAAGTGCAAAAGGTTTAAAAGATTCTTGCGTTTTATAACCATCATAAATATTTGGCAAACTAATATCTGGCTCAATGCCATTTTGTTGATGACTTTGCCCTGTAACTCTAAAAAACTGACCAACAGTTAACTTTATGAAATTTGAAGTTTTTGTAGCTTGTATTGGCATAATTATTTGAGAAGTCGCTTTACCATGAGTTGTAGACCCAACGACTATGGCTCTATTATAGTCTTGGATGGCTCCTGCAAAAAATTCTGAAGCTGATGCGCTAAATTGATTAACCAAAACTACAATTGGTTTTGTAAAAATAGTACCTCTATTTGGGTCTCTTATGGTATAGTTTTCCTTGTTTTTATTTTTAGAAATAGCTACAGGACCACGATCTATAAACATGCCAGATAAATCTGTAGCTTCTTTCATGGATCCACCACCATTAAATCTAAGATCTAAAATTAGACCTTGTATGTTTTCGCGTTGTAGCTTATAAATTTGTTTGGCAACATCATTTGCAACACCTAGACCATTTATAGACTCTAAATCGGTGTAAAAACTTGGAATATTAATATATCCTACTTTCATTTTACCTTCAAAAAGATAGCCTATGATCGAATTATTTTCTATGTCTATAGTTGTTTTATTAAGCTTAATAGACTTTATCTCGCCGTTTTTCTTTTTAATTTTAAATGTTATTACATTAGTACTAGAATTATTAATAAAACTTAAAATCGTTTCATTAGATGTACAATAGGTTTCTATTGTTTCCATTATGCTTTCTAAAGACAGAATCACATCATTAACTTCAAAATCTCCCTGCCTAAAGGCAGAACTACCTGGTGCTATATTTGCTATAATTATATCACCATTCTTTTTCTTTTCTGTGCTTATACCAAACGATAATTGCGAATTAGTAACCGATTGTTCAAACAAATTCTTATCCGAAGCACTAAAATATGCCGAATTAGGATCTTGATATTTTAGAAAAGCATCTAAAAAAGCTACTTCTATAAGTTGTGTTATAGAGCCTTCGCTTTGCTCTAATTCATTTAATAAACAGATTTCATTATCTATAATTTTGTTCTTAAGCTCTTTTTCTAAGACCTTAAAATTTAATTTAATATTTTGAAGTATAGTGTCATTTTCAACAAGCTTACGCAGTATTTTATACCTTATCTTTTTGTTCCAGTAGCTCCTTATTTTTTCTTCATTCTTAAAATAGGAAAAATCCTTATCCGCTTTATAATAAATACTGTCTTTGCCAGAATAGTCTAATAATTGGTCTCGTAATGTTTCTAAAATAAGTTTAGAATTTGAAATGCGTTTCTCTAAAATTTTTGAATATTTAGTAATAAAAGCACAATTTTTATTTATAATATAATCATCTAGTTGGTATTTATCTTTTTTAAATGCGTTTACATCTTCTTGTGTAAAAAAACGTTTGTTGTCATCAATCTCATTAAGAAATAAACTAAAAACACTTTTAGACAAACTATCATTTAAAGATTTAGGCTGATAATGCGATTCTTTAACCATTTTATTTATGGCACCAAGCTCTGTACAAAAAGATGAATTTTGAGATGTACAGACCCAACATAAGCAGAAAAATATAATTGAGGTAATGCGTATAATCATTCAGATGGTTTTGATCTTCATTAGTCTTCAACTTCTACAATAGCTTCGATGGCTTCTGCTAAATTAAAATCTTTGTTGGTAACACCCTCTGCATCATGTGTAGAAAGAGATATTTTAAGAATGTTATAAACATTGCTCCAATTAGGATGATGGTTTTGTGCTTCGCATTCAAAAGCAATTCTACTCATGGCACTAAAACAATCCTTAAAATTATCGAATTCAAATTCGGCATGGATCGCATTCTCGTAATAATCCCAATCTGGGAAGTGAAGTAATTTTTTTTCTATTGTAGATTCATCTAATTTCATAAACATAAATATTGTTTAGCGGAAATTTAAGAAATTATAGACTGTGTGCCAAGCTTATTTTTGAAGTTCTTCTAAAACTTTTGTACTCGTAATTTGAAGGTGCTTGGGTAGCTTATTAAACTTAGGTAAAACGGCTAAATAACGATCTTCGTTAGTAGTAAATACGTGTTTTAAAAGCACTTTGCCTTCTGTTAAGTACGCTATAATATCTTTAATAAACTCATCGTGATGCACCAAATCCGTACTGCCTAAATGAAATATGCCATGCTTATTTCTATTAATGATGTAATGAATTTGCTGTGTTACTTTCTTATCTAATGTTATATTCATTATTAAATTAGGAAATACTTCTACAGCTTTTTTATCTGTAATGTGTTGCTTAATTTCTTGAATTCTTGGGCAATTAGCACCAAAAACCATAGGTAATCTTAAAACAGCAACTTGCTTTTTTGGTAGTCGCAAAAGCATGTTCTCTATTTTTATTTTAAAGTGCCCGTAAATACTCTGACTTAATGTTTTATCGAGTTCATAACTTGGGTATTTACTGTAGGCATCAAATGCGTTGGCAGAAGATAGAAATATAATTTTAGAGCCATATTCTAAGGCATATTCTGAGATGTGTTGATGTGCTATAGTTTGTGCATTAAAATCGCCACGTAATGCAGAGATAATAATTGAAGGTTTGAAAACTTCAAGAATTTCGTAAACATCATCTTTTTCTACACTATATTGAAAGAATTGTTTATTGCTTTCAAATTCTGGTTGTAGAGAACGATAGGTTCCGTATGTTTTAAAATAAGGCCCTAATTCTTTATAGATGGCATTACCTATGTAACCACTTGCTCCAAGTATAAGTATGCGATGTTTGTTTAAATCCTTCTTCATTAATCAATCCGTCACCAATTCAATATTTTATTTGTAGAAAGGTAATTTTATAACCGTTGCAGGAATCGCTTTTTTACGTACTTGTATGTGTATTTTACTATCTACTTTAGAAAACACTTTTGGTACGTAGCCTAAACCAATACCAATACCTAAACTAGGACTCATAGTACCTGAGGTAACAATGCCAATTGCTTTTCCGCTATTATCTACAATATCATAACCTTGACGAGGAATGCCGCGTTCATCTAATTTAAACGCTACTAATTTGCGTTCTGGTGTACGCTCTTTCTCGGCTTTAAGTGCCTCACTATTGGTAAAATTCTTGTTAAATTTACAAACCCAACCTAAACCAGCTTCAATAGGAGAGGTAGTGTCATCAATATCATTTCCGTATAAACAATAACCCATTTCTAAGCGCAATGTATCTCTTGCTGCTAAACCAATAGGTCTAATGCCATAATCAGCACCAGCTTCTAGTACTTTATCCCAAACCTGTTTAACTTCAGTGTTTTTACAGTAGATTTCAAATCCACCACTACCAGTATAACCAGTTGCCGAAATAATAACATGTTCAATGCCAGCAAAATCACCAACAACAAAATTGTAGAATTTAATTTCAGATAAATCATAACTAGATAACGATTGCATCGCTTCAACCGCTTTTGGACCTTGAATTGCTAGCAAAGAATAGTTTTCGCTTAAATCTCGCATATTAGCACCAACATCATTTTTAGACGAAATCCAGTTCCAGTCTTTTTCAATATTACTTGCGTTAACAACTAATAAATAAGTCTCTTCTTCTACTTGGTAGATAATTAAATCATCTACAACACCACCATCATCATTAGGCAAACAACTGTATTGTGCTTTCCCTATCTCTAATTTAGAGGCATCGTTACTCGATACTTTTTGTATTAACTCTAAAGCTTTCGGGCCTTCAATTAAAAATTCACCCATGTGAGAGACATCAAAAACACCAATAGCGTTTCTCACAGTTTCGTGTTCTATATTAATACCCTCGTATTGTACAGGCATATTATAACCAGCAAATGGAACCATTTTAGCACCTAGCGCTGTGTGAGTAGAGGATAATGCAGTGTCTTTCATAAGTTTTTGCCTGCCAAAGCAGGTGATTAATTAATTAAACAATTTTAAGATGCTGTAAAATTACGTAAATTTTATGGCTTACACTTTAGGATAAAAGCATAAAAAAACACCATGTCTAAGGTGGTGTTTTGTGTGATTTTACCCGTTGTGAGTTTTTGATGCACAACGGGTAAAATTATTATTAAGATTAGAACTGATATCTAATACTTAAAGCAATGTCAAAATCTAAATCGTCGTTAAAATCCCCAAAGCCAATTTCTGGTCTAAAGTCTAAGGATAATAACAATGGGATATCAAAACCATACTCAATACCAACATCACCAGCTACAAACACGAAAGTCTCACTGTCGTCAAAACCATTAGGAACATTATCAAAGCTATAAGAGCCAATTCCTCCACCTGCACCAGCATACCAGTTAAAACTTCCGTCTAACTCCCAAACCCATTGGTATAGCCCTGTTAATTTAAAACCATCATAACTTTTTCCGCTTCTCCAGCCCAAATCTACTTCTAATCTATTATTGTCTCCCAAGGCACGTTGGTAAGATACTTCTGTGCCAAAACCATCACTGTCACCTAGTCTAAGACCAATAGCGTTATCTGCTATTTCTTGCGCGTTTAAAAATACTAACCCTGTAAAAATCGCGATTGTTGTTAAAATTAATTTCTTCATTGTATTACGTTTTTTTATTGATTTCAATAAACTTTACAAAAATAACGCCAAAAGCAGTTTTATATTAGATTTCTTTATAGTTTTATAAACATATTTTTACAATTTAATGAGTCATCAAAAAGCATTAGCAAATTTAAAAGCCAAATTAAAAGGAGAGCTTTACTTCGATGATTTAATGCGAAAGATTTATGCAACAGACGCTTCGGTTTATAGAAAATTACCGCTTGCTGTTGCTTTGCCAAAAGATGTTTTAGATTTAAAACGTTTAATTGAGTTTGCAAAAGTTAATAAGACGTCTTTAATACCAAGAACTGCTGGTACATCCTTGGCAGGTCAGTGTGTAGGAGATGGCATTGTGGTCGATGTTTCTAAATACTTTACAAGGATTTTAGATGTTAATGAAACCAATAGAACGGTTACTGTTCAACCTGGTGTAGTAAGAGATGAGCTAAATAATTATCTAAAACCATTTGGGTTGTTTTTTGGGCCAAACACATCCACTTCTAATCGTTGTATGATTGGAGGAATGGTTGGTAATAATTCTTCTGGGACAACATCAATTAAATATGGAGTGACAAGAGATAAAATTTTAAGTTTGAAAACTTTGTTGAGTGATGGAAGCGAGGCTGAATTTTCTAATATATCAAATGAGGAATTTCAGCAAAAGTTAAGATTAGAAAATCTTGAAGGTCAAATCTATAATATGATTTATAATGAATTGAAACCTGAAAGTATTCAAAAACAAATACACAATAACTTTCCAAAACCAGAAATACATCGAAGAAATACAGGCTATGCCATCGATGAATTGATTAAATCTAAAGTTTTTTCAAGTTCAACTTCAGAGTTTAATATGTGTCAGCTTTTAGCAGGTAGCGAAGGGACATTAGCATTTACAACAGAAATAATATTGCAATTAGATAAATTGCCACCAATAGAAAGTGCCATGATTGCATTGCATTTTAAAAGTATTGCAAAATGTATGAAAGCAGTTAATCCATTAATGCAACACAATTTGCATACCTGCGAAATGATGGATGATACTATTTTAAACCTCACGAAGCATAACAAAACCCAACAAGAGAATAGACAATTTATAGAAGGTAATCCTGCTGCCATTTTAATGTGCGAATTAAAAGCTGAAACTATTGAAGAACTAAAAAATAAAATTGAGACATTTTTAATAAGTGTCAATAACTTAGATCTTAGTTATGCTGCACCAGTTTTAAAAGGAGGTGATATTAATAAAACACTAGAATTACGTAAAGCAGGACTAGGCTTACTAGGAAATATTATTGGCGATAAAAAAGCAGTGGCTTGTATTGAAGATACTGCAGTAGCCTTAGAAGATTTAGACGCATATATTTCTGAATTTACTACTTTGATGACCTCTTACAAACAGAACGCTGTGTATTATGCACATGCAGGCGCAGGAGAGTTGCATCTTAGACCATTACTAGATTTAAAGCAATCTGAAGATGTTGTTTTATTCAGAAAAATAACAACAGATGTTGCTAAATTGGTTAAAAAATATAGAGGATCAATGTCTGGAGAACATGGTGACGGTATTGTTAGAGCAGAGTTTATTCCGATGATGATTGGTGATGCTAATTATCAAATTTTAAAACGGATTAAGTCTGCTTTCGATCCTGCGAATATTTTTAATCCAGGAAAGATTGTTGACGCTTTTCCTATGGATAAAAATTTCCGATACGAAACAGATAGGCAAGAACCACAGATTGAGACATTGTTTGATTTCTCTGCATCTGAAGGCATTCTGCGCGAAGCTGAGAAATGTAATGGATCTGGTGATTGTAGAAAATTACCAGAATTTGGTGGTACAATGTGTCCGAGTTATAGAGCTACTCGTAACGAAAAAGATACAACACGTGCAAGAGCAAATGCTTTACGCGATTATTTAACCAATTCAGACAAAGCTAATAAGTTTAATCACGAAGAGCTCAAAGATGTATTTGATTTATGTTTAAGCTGTAAGGCTTGTGCTAGTGAATGTCCAAGTAGTGTTGATGTTGCTAGTTTAAAGGCTGAATTTCAATACCAATATCAAAAAGCTAATGGACTTAAGTTTAAGAATAAGTTTTTTGCGAATTCAACTAAGTATAATAAGATAGCATCGAGATCACCAGCTTTTTATAATAGTTTGTTCAAAGGAAAGTTTACATCTCGATTAATTAGATTATTTCTTGGAATTCATCCTAATAGAAGCTTTCCAAATATTACTAAATCATATACAAGTTATGCTAACTTTTCCGATAGGTTAGATGAAAATGATTACACACCAACTCCTGTAAAAAAAGTATACTTATTTATTGATGAATTTACAAATTATCTAGAATCTAACATCGCTACAGACCTTGAAATTTTACTTGAATCATTAAACTATAAAGTTGTCTATATCAACCACTTAGAGAGTGGAAGAAGTTTTATATCTAAAGGCTTTTTAGAAGAAGCAAAAGATTTAGCAAATAAGAATATTTCAATTTTTAAAGATTTAATTTCAGAGGAAACACCCTTAATTGGTATTGAACCTTCAGCTATTCTAACCTTTAAAGATGAATACATAAAATTGGCTGATGATATCGAGTCTGCGAAATCTATTGCTAAGCATACCTTTTTAGTTGAAGAATTCATTCAACAAGAAATTGAATTGGGCAATATTACTTCAGATCAATTTACAAAAGAGCCTAAATCTATAAAGTTCCATGGACATTGTCATCAAAAGGCATTAGCAAATCAAAAGTCGAGTTTTGATATATTAAATCTTCCAGAAAATTATAAAGTCACTATTATTCCAAGTGGTTGTTGTGGCATGGCAGGAAGTTTTGGCTATGAAAAAGAACATTATGAAGTGAGTATGCAAATTGGAGAACAGACCCTTTTTTCAGCTGTTAGAAAAGCCTCGGAAGATACTATTATAGCAGCAAATGGGACAAGTTGCAGACATCAAATAAAAGATGGTACAGGAAGAGTAGCTATGCACCCAATAACTATTTTAAAGGAATCTTTGTTGTAAATTATTTTTAATACGATTACATTAGCAGAATGGCAGGAAATACCTTCGGAAAATTATTTAAACTCACCACTTTTGGTGAATCTCATGGTGTTGCCATTGGTGGAATTATAGATGGTTGTCCATCAGGACTACAACTCGATTTTGAAGCTATACAGCACGAAATGGAACGTCGTAAACCAGGACAATCTAAAATTGTAACCCAACGTAAAGAACCAGATACTGTAGAATTTTATTCGGGTATTTTTGAAGGTGTTACAACTGGAACACCAATAGGGTTTGCTATTTATAACATCAATCAAAAATCTAATGATTATTCTCATATAAAAGATGTCTATCGTCCTAGTCATGCCGATTACACTTACGATAAGAAGTATGGAGTAAGAGACTATAGAGGTGGAGGACGCAGTTCTGCACGTGAAACAGCATCTCGTGTGGTTGCAGGTGCTATTGCAAAACAGTTATTAGCATCTATTAAGATTAATGCATTTACTTCTTCAGTAGGTGATATTTTTATTGATAAACCCTACCAAAACTTGGATTTTAGCAAAATTGAATCTAATGCTATTCGTTGTCCTGACAAAGCTACAGCTAAAAAAATGATTACTAAAGTACAGGAAATTAAAAAACAAGGAGATACAATTGGTGGTACCATTACATGTGTAATAGAGAATGTACCTGTTGGATTGGGTGAGCCTGTTTTTGATAAACTACATGCGGAACTCGGAAAAGCCATGTTATCCATTAATGCCGTAAAAGGTTTTGAATATGGAAGTGGTTTTTGCGGTGCAAAAATGAAAGGTAGTGAGCATAACGATTTGTTTAATGAAGATGGGAGTACAAAAACCAATTTATCTGGTGGAGTACAAGGTGGGATCTCTAACGGAATGGATATTTACTTTAGAGTCGCTTTTAAACCCGTTGCTACAGTGATACAAAAACAAGATGCTTTAGATAGCTCTGGTAACATTGTTAAAATGCATGGAAAAGGAAGACATGATCCTTGTGTGGTTCCAAGAGCAGTACCAATTGTTGAGGCAATGGCTGCATTGGTTATTGCAGACAATATACTTTTACGACGACAAGAGTCTCGAGAATGGTAACAAAATTCCTGTGAAAGCAGGAATCTTTTTATAGATAAACTATAAAACATATCTGATGAGTCATTGACTTGATAGAAAACACTAATAACTAATAATTAGATTCCTGCTTTCGCAGGAATAAAGCTTATGAAAAAATTAGAACTGCATTGGAAGATTTTAATTGGTATGGTACTTGGTTTGGTATTCGGGTTTGTGATGTTACAAATCGATGGAGGAAAGGGATTTGTTTCTGACTGGATAAAACCATTAGGTGCCATCTTTGTAAAACTTTTAAAGTTAATTGCAATCCCTTTAATATTAGCGTCTTTAATTAAAGGAATATCAGATCTTAAAGATATTTCTAAGTTTAAAAATATTGGATTAAAAACCATAGGTATTTACATTATTACAACAGTAATTGCCATTTCTATTGGTTTGGCATTGGTTAATGTTTTTGAGCCAGGTAATGGCGTCTCAGAAGAAACTATTGCTAAACTAACAGAAACCTATTCAGAAAATAGTAGTGTAAAAGCTAAAATTGCTGAAGCCTCTAAGCAAATGGGTTCTGGTCCATTACAGTTCTTAGAAGATATGGTTCCTGATAATGCGTTTTCTGCTTTAAGTAACAATAAATTAATGCTTCAGGTTATTTTCTTTGCTATATTTTTAGGTATTTCACTACTACTTATTGGTGAAAAAAGAGCAGCTCCATTAAAAGACGTTTTCGATTCTCTAAACGATGTGGTTTTAAAAATGGTAGACCTCATAATGTTATCAGCTCCTTATGCCGTTTTTGCATTATTGGCTAATGTTGTCGTGTCTTCAGATGATCCAGATATTCTATATGCTTTATTAAAATATGCAGGAGTTGTTGTATTAGGATTGGTTTTAATGATTGTCTTTTACACTATTCTTGTAGCTACAATTACAAAGAAGAATCCGTTTTGGTTTTTAAAAGAAATTAGTCCAGCACAATTATTAGCATTCTCAACTAGTAGTAGTGCCGCAACACTTCCTGTAACCATGGAACGTGTAGAAGAGCATATCGGAGTAGATAAAGAAGTATCGAGTTTTGTTTTGCCTGTTGGAGCTACAATAAATATGGATGGTACCAGCCTATATCAAGCTGTTGCTGCTGTTTTTATATTTCAAGCTTTAGGTTTAGATTTAACTTTTGCAGATCAAATCACCATTGTTCTTACGGCATTATTAGCGTCTATTGGTAGTGCCGCTGTTCCAGGAGCAGGTATGGTTATGCTCGTTATTGTTTTAGAATCTGTTGGACTTCCACCTGAACTATTACCTATAGGATTGGCTTTAATTTTCGCAGTAGATAGACCATTAGATATGTGTAGAACTGTAGTTAATGTTACAGGAGATGCAACCGTATCAATGATAGTTGCGAAATCCGTTGGTAAACTTGGCGAACCAAAAGTGAAGAATTGGGATGATAATTATGAGGCCGTAAAATAATATAATGATACCCATTAAAAATATTGAATCACCTTTAGTATCAGTAGAATGGCTAAATAATAATGCTGATGCTTCTAACTTAATTGTCTTAGACGCAACGATTAATAAGGTTATTAATGATTCTTCAATTAGAATACCTAAGGCTAGATTCTTTGATATAAAACAAAAATTTAGTGATGTATCCGCTCCCTTCCCAAGCACATTGCCTACCAAAGAACAATTTCAAAAAGAAGCCAAAGCGATAGAAATTAATGCAGATTCTATAATTGTAGTTTACGATGATAAAGGCATTTACTCTAGTGCCAGAGTTTGGTGGTTATTCAAAACCTTTGGTTTTAAGAATGTTGCCGTTTTAGATGGTGGCTTACCTGAATGGCAAAATCAAAATTTCGAAGTAGAAATCTATAAAAATGAAACCTATACTCAAGGTAATTTTGAAGCTGATTACCACCCAAGGTTAATGACAGATTTTGAAGGTATTAAAGCGTTTAGTAATAATTCTGAAGCTTTAATAATTGATGCACGATCCGAAAATCGTTTTAAATGTTTAGTTGATGAACCAAGAGCTGGATTAAGACGTGGTACCATTCCAAATTCAATAAATTTGCCATACACATCGCTATTAAATGGCTGTAAATTGAAGACAAAAGTAGAACTTTCAATACTCTTTAATAACTTAGTAAAAGATAAACCCAATGTTGTTTTTAGTTGCGGCTCAGGCATTACAGCCTGTGTTTTAGCGCTAGCAGCAACACTTTGTAATTTTAACAATCTTATAGTCTATGATGGCTCATGGACTGAATATGGAAGTTTAACGGATAATTAATATGAAAACAATCGACTGGACAAGAGACGAGCTCGTAGCATACATCTTATTGTTTGCTGCACATTCAGATTATAAAGAAGATAATCATGAGAGAAATGTAATTATCTCAAAAGTAGATATGAATACGTTTCAAGAGATACACGATGAGTTTGATAATGATAACGACTATCAAGGCATTCAAAAAATCATGACAAGTTTAGCGCAACATAATTATGATAAAGATGATATAGATATCTTATTTTCAGATATTAAAGCGTTGTTCTTTTCTGATGGTGATTTTGATATTACAGAACGAAACATGCTTCGATTTTTAGAAAAATTATTAAAGAATTAAGAGTCCAAATTTGAGTTTTATTTTAAAGCGTTTAAAATAAAATAGCACTATCTCATAAAGTGTGTAAGTTAAAAAAATAGCTTGGGTCCATGACCCAAGCTATTTTTTTTTAATTTTAAATATTTACACATTATGAACAAAGACGATTTATTTACCGATGATTTCCTAAAACAGTTTAAAACTGGAGAGGAACTAAGTGGTTTTTTAAAGCAACTTCAAAAGCGAGGCATCGAGAAGATGTTAGAAGGCGAGCTAGATGGCCATTTAGGCTATTCTAAACACGAAAAATCCTATAACAGTAATGCTCGAAATGGTTTTGCCAAAAAGAAAGTAAAGACAAGTTATGGCGAATCCGAGATTCAGGTTCCAAGAGATCGAGAAGCCACTTTTAACCCTATGCTCATACCCAAGCGCAAAAGTATTGTTGATGGCATTGAACATGTTATCGTATCGCTCTACGCCAAAGGCATGAGCAATAGCGACATTGAAGAGCAAATACGAGAGGTCTATAATTTTGATGTTTCCACAAGCACCATATCCAGAATAACCGATGCCATTACCAATGATATTGTAGCATGGCAAAACAGACCCTTAGAGCCTGTTTACCTTATTGTTTGGATGGATGGTATTGTGTTTAAAGTCCGAGAAAATTCTAAGGTCATCAACAAAACCATTTACATTGCAGTAGGTTTGCGTAGGGATGGTAAAAAAGAAGTTCTTGGTCTTTGGTTGGGCAAGAACGAGTCGGCAGCCTTTTGGATGAGCGTACTTACCGACATGAAAGCTCGTGGCGTGGAAGATCTGCTCATTACGGCAACCGACAACCTTAACGGCTTTACAGACACCATCAGAACCATATACCCTGAATCTAAAACACAAATCTGCGTGGTTCATCAAATCAGAAATGCTTGCAGATACGTGGTCTGGAAAGATAAAAAGGCATTTACAAGGGATATGAAAAGCATTTACAATGCACCCACTAAACAAGCCGCAGAAGCTGCCCTGAACGACTTTGCAAAAACCTGGGAAAGCAAGTATTCTTACGCTATTAAAAGCTGGAGGGACAATTGGGAAGAACTTACCGTATTCTTTGAATTCCCTTTAGAAATAAGGAAAATCATATATACCACTAACTTAATTGAAAACTTAAATGGTAAAATAAGAAAATATACCAAAAACAAATTATCATTCCCAACCGACGAGGCTGTGATGAAATCTGTATATTTGGCTGTAAGAGAAGCAACAAAAAAATGGTCTATGCCAATACGGAATTGGGGCATTGTCCTCAACCAGTTCTTAACAATCTATGAAAAAAGGGTCAGACTTTAAATAATAAAATCTAACCCAAGTTATTTTTAACTTACACAGTTTTTAGGATAGTGTCACATCTTACTTTATTCACAAAAAAAACCAGAACAAATGAATGTTCTGGTATAATG
>NZ_CAXBGB010000080.1:0-14783 GCF_963975125.1 uncultured Winogradskyella sp.
GCACAAACCATAGAAAAATTTAGCATAGACTCTGGTGGAGCATCAACAAGTGCAGATGGCATTCAAATACTCTACACCATTGGCGAAGTCAATGTACAAGAGTTAAGTGCTGGAGGTATTTCAGTATCTGAAGGCTTCATCAATGCGGATCTTAAAATTCGTATTAACCCAAAATTATTTTTACAAGGACCAATTCTTAATCCTACAAATGCAGGTTTAATGAACGATGATTTAAGAGTAGCGGGTTACATACCAACCACAAGCCCATATACAGATGCTGCAACTTGTGATGTTTCCGTGTTTAGCGTTACTGGAAATGATGCTATTGTAGATTGGGTTTGGGTAGAACTACGAGATAAATCTAATAACACTTCTGTTATCCTATCGCAATCTGCATTATTACAGCGCGATGGTGATGTTGTTGATACAGATGGTGTGTCTTACATAAAACCGAGTGTTATAGAAGATGATTATTATGTGGTCGTAAACCATAAAAATCATCTAGGTATTATGACTGATACTCCAGTTACAATTGAGGCTAAAGCACTACCTTCTGTTATAGATTTTACAGATGTAAGTACTAATACCTTCGGTACACAAGCACAAGTAGCATTACCCTCTGGTGATATGGCACTTTGGGCAGGCGATGTAAATGGAGATGGACTGGTAAATTTTTCTGGGGATGTTAACCGTGTCTTGGTAGATGTTATTTTGTTTCCAGCAAACACAAGTTTTAGTTCGAGTTATGATTTTGTTGATGGCTACTTTCAATCTGATGTGTTACTCGATGGTAATGTGTCCTTCTCAAACGAAATTAATCAAATATTGGTATCTATAATTCTATATCCATTAAACACAAGTTTTAGTTCTCAATATAATTTGTTTGAAGAGCAATTACCTTCACCATCAGCATATAGAAGCGAAACACAACTAAATCGTGATCAAGTACGATTAGAAAGAGCCATAGAGATAATAAATAATTAAAAATAAAAATCATGAAAAAAACAATTACATTTTTAGCAATTTTGGTATGCACAGTATCGCTATTTGCACAGAATATCACCTACGATTTAAGGTGGAATTCGAACACCTCTGAATACGAATTTTACGTAAAAAGAAATGTAACAGCAGAAGCTCCAGTAACTACAGGAGGTACTTCTGTCGTGACTATAGTTTTTCCAACAGATGGTGTTTCAGGTACAAGAACACTTTCGCATACAAGTGAGGGAGTGTCTTCTTATAATTCAGCAGGAATTATTAGAAGTCCAGGAGCATCCGCAACTAATGACTATTATGTATATAACTCAACAGGTGGTAGTAGTTATATTGGTGTATTAAATGCTAATGTTGAGGTACTCTGGATGACGTTTACAGCATCTGATGGTAATTCTGATGCACGTTTATTTGAAAATGATACAGATCCCAACTCAACAGATACTGGTATGATGGGTATAAATGCGCGATCAGACTTTTTTGTGATTACCACAGCTGGTGCAAATGATGAGTTTTCTGGGAATGTATTGAGTATTGAGGACAATGAGTTGCAAGACTTGTCAATATATCCTAATCCAGCTTCAGAAAAGGTGAATATTGTGTCTAACAATCCAATAGATAGTATTGAAGTTTACGATATCTTAGGAAAACAAGTAAGGACATTAAGAAGTACTAATGAAGTAGATGTTTCCGATTTAAATTCAGGAATATATCTGTTTAAGATATGGATTGGAAACCAAGTTCAGACAAAAAAGATAGTTGTTGAATAGAATATACTCATGTGCTATTAATCAATTGAGGACATCAACAGAAATGTTGATTAAAGAAAGAGGGTATAAAAGCCCTCTTTTTTAATAACTCACATACTCAACAATCTCTAAACCATAACCAATCATACCAACACGTTTGGTTTGTAAACTATTAGAAATTAATTTGAGTTTGCTCACTTTTAAATCGTGAAGAATTTGTGCGCCAATACCAAAATCTTTGGTGTCCATTCCTAAGCTAGGAGCTTTGACTAATTTTCCTTCAACCTGATTTTCTTTGAGAATAGATAAACGTGCCAACAAGTTCATAGACTGAGATTGTTGGTTAATGAATATAATAGCACCTTTACCTTCAGTATTGATAACATTAAACATATCATCTAATTTTTGGTCGGCATTATTGGTTAGAGTACCTAGAATATCATTATTAACTAGTGTTGCGTTAACCCGAGTTAAGATAGGTTCATCAGACTTCCAGGTTCCTTTTGTTAGTGCAATATGGACTTGATTATTTGTGGTTTGTAAATAAGCTCTTAATCTAAACTTGCCAAAACGGGTTTCAATTTCAAATTCATCTTTTCGTTCTATTAACGAATCGTATTCCATTCGATAAGCCACCAAGTCTTCAATAGAAACAATTTTTAAGTCAAACTTCTTTGCGACCTTTAAAAGTTGTGGTAAACGTGCCATGGTACCATCTTCGTTCATAATTTCAACGATGACACCTGCAGGTTCAAAACCAGCTAAACGCGCAAAATCTATTGCAGCTTCTGTATGGCCAGTACGTCTTAATACACCACCTTCTTTGGCAACTAATGGGAAAATATGTCCAGGTCTAGCTAGTTCAAAAGCCTTTGTATCTTTATGCACTAATGCTTTAACCGTTTTAGATCTATCACTAGCTGAAATTCCTGTGCTAACACCATTTCCTCTTAAATCTACAGAAACTGTAAAAGCGGTTTCCAATGGGTCAGTATTATTTCTAACCATCATGTTAAGATCCAATTCTTCACAACGATGTTCTGTAAGCGGAGCACAAATTAAACCACGACCATGAGTAGCCATAAAGTTAATCATCTCAGAAGTTACCATTTCTGCTGCTGCTAAAAAGTCACCTTCATTTTCTCGGTTTTCATCATCAACAACAATAATTACTTTGCCCTGACGAATATCTTCGATGGCTTCTTCTATTGTATTTAGACGGGTTGTAATATTCACGTTATTAGCTGTCATAGCGATGTGTTTGATTTAGCAAAGGTACGTTTATTTTATATTCTGAAGACAACTCAAATAGAAGTCTCGATCTATTTGATTTCTAAGAAAAACATACTTTATAGGATAGAGTGGAAGCGATAGAATTAGAAGAATAGGATTAATTTGCTTTCCTACTTGCTCAATGGTTTTATAAAATTTTGAATATACCACAGCATCAACAACCCCATAGATTATAAAAAAAACAGAAGCAACAATACTAAGGCTTAATGAGGCTTCGGCTATTTCTGGTAATTTATTGTTTTTAAAAACAAAGTGAAGTGCCAATAATACAGCACCAATGCTAAAACTAACTAAACTTGTTTTTGAATAATCTTTATAGTCTTTAAGTATAGCTTTTGCAGTAATCAATTTATCAGTAATATCTAAACCTTCAGATTTTAAACCTTCGAGCGGAATATTTCTATTTAATAAATTATGAAGCGCAATCTCCTTTGGTTTTTTGTCTAAATCGAAATCTTCTTGTTTTTTGATAATACGAACCAATTCTTCTATTGAATACTTTTTGTAGTAATTATATGATTTGGTGTCACTTTCAGAAAGTTGAAGTTTACTCTTTGGCGTAAATAGACGTTTTAATGGTATTATTATAGCATCAAATTGAAATACTCCTTTATCATTCGTTGCTCGTGTTGTTAAATAGATACTTAAGGGTAACATTACAGCTGTAGATAACCATGAACCTATGATTGGACTAAAGCTTCCTTTCTCAGCACTATTCTTAGCGAAAATACCAAAGAAGTGATACGTTAAAAATAAAACAATAGCAATAACCATTGGTAAGCCAAGCCCGCCTTTACGAATTAACGCTCCGAGTGGTGCGCCAACAAAGAATAGAATAACACAAGCAAATGCTAAAACAAATTTATCGTGTAAGGCAATGGTATGTTTGTTAATCCAAATATTTTTTGTTTGGAGTGTTGTTTTGTTCGAATCTATAATCTGTCGTGTACTGTTTATAGAATTGATTGCTTGATTTAAAATTTGAATTTTATTATTTGTAATAAAAAGGTCTAAAAATGTATCTGTAAAGACAGTGTCTTTTTTTATAGGTTCAATGTTTTGATTTAAAGCTGAAAATGTACTTCGATTATATAATGTTTTAGACAATGATTTGTAATCTTCCTTTCTTTTATTTTTAAGACTATCAATGGTGTAATTAAGTTGGTCTACATCTAACATGTTGTATCTACCACTATGATTCTTACTATCTAAGTCTTCAGAATTCAAGATTTCTAAATCTACATTAATAATATAGTTATCAAAATAGCTTTGTGCATGTGGTTTATTTGCATTCTTACGCACATCTTTATTAACGATCTCCTCGTAATAATTCCCGTTAATTAATTCTAGCTGAAGAATATTAGAATCTGGACTACTTTTTAATTCACCTTTTTCTGAAACAATGACTTTATAGTTTCCAATGCGCGCCACACTTTTTTGATGAATAAGAACTCCTTCGAGAAATTGACCTCTATCACCAGATTTTTTATCGACTTTAATGTTAATGTTGCCTATCTCGTTAAATTGCCCTTCAGCAATAGCTAAGGCAGGTTTTACTTTGGCGATATTTCGTCTTATATTATAAAAGTTGTATTCTCCCCAAGGTATTACATTATTTGCAAAAAAGAAACAGCCAATACCAAGAGCAACAATAAAAACACTTAGACTCCGCATGGCACGTTGTAATGAAATACCTGTAGATTTCATGGCAGCGAACTCATAGTTTTCGGCAAAGTTGCCAAATACCATAATAGAGGACAAAAGAACGGTTAATGGTACAACCAAAGGAATAAGCTTTGGCATAAAGTACAAAATGAATTTTGCGGTTACAGAAACATCTAAATCTTTACCAGCTAAATCAGATATATATAGCCAAACCCCTTGTAGAACAAAGATGAACATAAATATAATAAAGACACTAAAGAACGTCCTTAAGAATGTGATAAGTATGTACCTATCTAATATTTTCATTAAACCTTAATCGATTTTATTGATAAAGTAATCACTGTATTTACTTTCGTCAAATGTAAATAAGGTTTTTGATATAGGCTCATCTGTTTTAAAAGAATTAACGGTTAATACAGTTTTTGTTCCGTCTCTACCAACTTCTATTAAATTATAGATGTGCTTTGTAGTAGCATCAATGCCTAATAAAATAAATAACATTTCTGCATTGGCATCAATTGGGTTTAATTTTATGTATTGAATTCTTCGGCCATTAACGTTCTGAATAATATCCATTTTATAGGTGTAACCATCCTCATAGAAAGAAAGCATTTTACTTGGTGTGATGGTACTTTCATCTTCTCTATTGTCTGAAGAAATAGTTACTTCTTCGTCTTCTGGGCTAATTGTATATAACGTTTTTCCGTCAAAAATACGTGTTACACCTAAAATGTTAAGTTTATACTTTTCCCCTTCAATAATTACATCACCTCGTGTTTCTTGATTAATGTCTTCGCTCGCGTTATTCAATTCGTATTTAAAGTCTAAGCTAATATTTTTGTAAGATTTAATTTTAGCGCTTACTTCTGTTAATAGTTCTTCGGCCTTTGCATCTCTCTGTGCAAAGCTTGTGATTCCTAGTGTTATAAAGGCTATTACAATTAGTTTTTTCATTTTTATATGGTATAATCTATTTATTGTTTTTCGTTTTCTAATAATTGGTCTAAAGCTAATAAATCTGGCACCAATACTTGTCTTGCTTTACTTCCTTCAAAATTACCAACAATGCCAGCGGCTTCTAATTGATCTATAATTCTACCTGCTCTGTTGTATCCTAATTTTAGTTTACGTTGTAATAATGAGGCAGACCCTTGTTGTGCAGTTACAATAATTTCTGCTGCATCTCTAAACAACTTATCTCTATCAGAAATATCTATATCAAGATTTGTGCCACCTTCTTCACCTACATATTCTGGTAATAGATGCGCATCTGGATAAGCTTTTTGAGAGCCGATAAATTCTGTGAGTTTTTCAACTTCTGGTGTGTCTACAAAAGCACACTGAATTCGAATTAACTCGTTGCCTTGTGTGTACAACATATCTCCACGCCCAATTAATTGATCTGCACCAGAACCATCTAAAATGGTTCGAGAATCTATCTTGCTTGTTACTCTAAAAGCAATCCGAGCAGGGAAATTTGCTTTAATAATACCAGTAATTACATTAACAGATGGGCGTTGTGTTGCAATAATTAAATGAATACCAATAGCACGAGCCAATTGCGCTAAACGTGCAATTGGTGTTTCTACCTCTTTACCAGCTGTCATTATTAAATCTGCAAACTCATCAACCACTAATACAATATATGGTAAGAAGGCGTGGCCATCATTTGGGTTTAACTTTCTGGCTTTAAACTTAGCATTATACTCTGCAATATTTCTACAAAATGCATTCTTAAGCATTTCGTAACGGTTATCCATTTCAATACAGAGTGAGTTTAATGTGTTGATAACCTTAGTGTTATCTGTGATAATAGCATCTGCGCTATCTGGAAGTTTCGCTAAATAATGACGTTCAATTTTATTAAAAAGTGTCAGTTCTACTTTTTTAGGATCGACTAATACAAACTTAACTTCAGCAGGATGTTTTTTGTATAATAAAGATGTCAGTACAGCATTTAATCCAACTGATTTACCTTGTCCTGTTGCACCAGCCATAAGCATGTGTGGCATTTTTGCTAAATCGACAACAAAGGTTTCGTTACTAATTGTTTTACCAAAAGCTATTGGTAATTCCATTGTTGATTTTTGAAATTTTTGAGATGCAATAACCGATCTCATGGATACTATGGTCGAATTTTTATTTGGTACCTCAATACCAATAGTTCCTTTTCCTGGGATTGGTGCAATAATACGAATCCCTAATGCGGCAAGTGATAGTGCAATATCATCCTCTAAGTTTTTAATTTTTGAAATTCTAATACCAGCATCTGGGACAATTTCATACAGCGTTACTGTTGGTCCAATAGTGGCTTTTATACTGCTAATTCCAATTTTATAATTGTTAAGCGTTTCAACAATTTTGTTTTTGTTCTCTTCGAGTTCTTCCTGATCTATAGAAATACCTTCATTATCGTATTTCTTTAATAAATCTAAAGGTGGAAATTGATATTTAGCGAGTTCTAGAGTAGGATCGAATTGTCCGAAATCTTCAACTAGTTTATCTGCTAAATTATCTGTTTCAGATTTTTCTTCTTCAACAGTTTCAACTTTTAATTCAGGAATTTCAATAGTTTCTTCCTTAGACTTTTCTGTAACTTCCATTTTTAGCTTTTCGGCTTTTGTTTCGGGCGTGGAATGGTTGCTGATTGTAGGTTTAGGTTTGTCTAAAGGAATTTCGAAAGCAGATTTAATGGCTTCTGCTTCTTCAGTTAGGCTATTATCAAAAATTACAGTTGGTTCTTCTTTACTAGTATCCGATTTTAAGTCAGCCTTAATATCTTGTTTTGCCTTTTTAAATAGTTTTGTAAAAGTATCTCCAGTGACTTTAAATCTAATGGCTAAATAGGCAATAAGACCAAAGATTAATAATAAAACAGTTCCGATTTTACCTATATAATCCTGAAAGAAATGATTCATTTCGTAACCAATTGTTCCGCCAAGAAGGTCATATTTGTGGGTGAAAAACCCGAATAATATAGACAGCCAAATGACTATTAATGTTCCCCAAATCCAGTGCTTTCTGAGTTTTGCTTTTTTTAAATTTAAGGTCACATAAACTCCAGAAAGAAATAATAAACCAGAAAAAATAAAGGAAGGAACACCAAACCCTTTGGTGATAAATAATTCGCTCACCCATGCACCAAGTTGACTTGCCCAATTTTTGTATTCGGTGGAGCGCTCAGGAAAATTACTTAATACACTTTGATCTTCTTTACCAGTAAAAATAAAGGATAAGAAAGATATAAAAAGAAGGACACCAAGAATAATTAACAAACTACCAAAAATGAGCTTTTGTTGACTAGATAATTTATACGAAGGTTTTTTTAATTTGACCTTTACCTTTGTTTTCGGCTTCGTCGCTTTGGGTGTTGTTTTCTTTTTAGTTGTTTTTTTTGTCATATTAAAATTCCGAGTGATCGGAAATCTATTTTTTATTTGTATTCTTTTGCCTCTGCAGAAATACCATTAACATAATTCTTAATAATTTTTACTTTTTGGGCTTGCTCGTAACCTATAAAATCATTAATGTCGTCATAGGTAACTCTCTCATTGTAAAATTCTAAATACTTGCTCGCTAAAGGTAAATAGGACCAGTGCCATTTTTCTAAATTATATCCTGTTCTATCTTTATTTTTCTCTGTGTAAACTTGATAAAACCCAAAATCTTTAGCATGTGTTGTTAACCAGTTATGTTCTTTCTGCCCTTTTCCGCTGTTAAAATACGAATTATTTAGATTATTTAGGTCTATATCTGTTCCCCAATGATGTCGAGATGAACTTGGCATAGAACTATATTCTAAAATCTTTAACGCACGCTGTAATGGTTTAATATTTTGATATTTTTTCCATTTACGTTCCCAAATCACTTTTTGTTCTTCAAAATTGCGAGTTCCAGAGATTATTTTTAATTCAATGTCATCTGTCTTAGCTGAATCTAACATCTTTAAAAAAGCTTTGTAAACTTCATTTTGAAGATATACTACTTTAGTAGAATACTCAGAACTAATTTTAACAAAGGTAGTGTCGTTTTTATAATCAAACTTGCCAAGGACAATTTTTTTGGTAAGCTTAAAATTTGGATTTTTAACTACTTTGATACTATCTATAGAAGATTCTATGATCTCAGTTTTAGCAAGACTTTTGCTATTAGTGTTACAACTAAAAATAAAAAGCACAAAAGAAAACGCAGCTAATATTTGTTTCATTTTTATGCTTAAATGTGTTGTGAAATTAGTGTAAATCAAAAATACAAATATGTAACGTTTATCTTACTGGTTTTGGTATCGAAAATGAGATTTTCTTAATACTCAAAACGAGATTAAGAAAGCTTAGGTATATAAATTATTCCAGCAATAACTACAGCAACGACAGAAGCTATAAAAACAGCACCAGCGGCAATGTCTTTTATCAATCCTATTTTCTTATGATATTCAGGGTGAATAAAGTCTGCAATATATTCGATCGCTGTATTCATTCCTTCAATACTCATTACTAAACCAATCATACCAATTTGAGCAATCCATTCGGTTTTTGAAATTTCAAAATAAAAACCAGCAAATGTAACTACAAGAGCTGTGAATACTTGTGTTTTTATACTCGCTTCCGTTTTTATTAGAATAAGCATACCTTTAAATGCATAGCCTACACTTTTAAGTCTATTAATAATAAAAGATTCTTTTTTTTGCATAGAAAATTATGATAAACTAGCTAGAGCACTTTCATAATTAGGTTCGTCTGCAATCTCAGTGACTTGCTCAGTATGTAATACAGTACCATCAGTATTAATAACTACGATACAACGCGATAGTAGTGTTTCGAATCCTCCTGTTGTAAAAGTTAGTCCATAATCATTACCAAATTTACCTGTTTTATAATCCGAAAGACTTTCTACATTATCAATACCTTCTGCACCACAAAAACGCGCCATTGCAAATGGTAAATCTTTAGAAATACACAAAACTTGGGTATTTTCTAATTGACTCGCTTTTTCGTTAAATGTTCTTATAGACTGAGCACAAGTACCAGTATCTACACTTGGGAATATATTTAATACTAATCTGTAGCCTTCAAAATCATTATTAGTTTTATCTGCTAAATCAGTTCCTGTGAGCTTAAAATTTGGTGCCTTACTACCAACAGTTGGTAGGTTTCCTATGGTTTCAACTAGAGTTCCTCCGAGAGTTACATTTGCCATTTTATATCATTTTTAAGTTGGTTAAAAATAAAAATATTTAAGCTCATAAGTATTAAATAAAGTATATATTTTAACAAATATTCAGCCTTAGTTAAATAATTACAATTTACTAATAATAAGTTGTGTTACATTTCAACGAGATTATATGTCTTTTAGATAATATATTAAGCAGAATTAGTTAAATAATTTAACTTCGAGCCTAAGAACTATTAATTAATATTCACAAAGGCAAACTCCCTATTTGCAAGTATTTAAACTATTGTTTTCATGAAATTTAAAGTACTAAAGTCGAAAATTCTTCGCAATCTATTTATAGCCATAGGTGTGTTAGTAATAGGTAATTTAATTTCGGTTTATTATCTTAATAGTGCTCGTACAAATGTGCTGGATCTACCTAAGGTACCAAGGCTACTTGTTAAACTTCTAAATGTAAATTTAGAAGCTAACTTACCAACCTATTTTTCTGCATTAGTATTGTTAGGTGATGCCATTTTATTAGCTTTTATTGCATATGGAAGTAAAGCAATAGGAGAACGATTTTGGCATTGGATTGGCTTGTCGGCAATTTTTGTTTTTATCTCTTTAGATGAAATGATACAAATACACGAGCAATTAAGAGCACCAATGGAAGCGCTTTTTAACACTTCTGGTTTACTTTATTTTGCATGGTTTATTCCTTACTTTGCTTTGGTAGTTATTATTGGTATTGCTTATTTTAAATTTATGATGCGTTTACCAAAAAAGATTTTAAAGCTATTTATATTGGCTGGTGTTGTATTTGTTTTTGGTGCTGTGGGTATGGAGATGTTAGGAGGAATGCATGCGGAAGTGCATAGCGAAGACACTTTAACTTATGCTTTAATGTATAGTTTTGAAGAGTTTTTGGAAATGTCTGGAGCGGTTATTTTCTTTTATGCCTTAATCTTTTATCTCGAAATGAAATTTAAAACAACATCGTTTGTTTTTGGTTCAAAGGATGTATAAAAATTAATTGTAAACTGAAGATTTAATCTTTTTTGAAATATAAAAAAGCCCTTAAATAGTATTATTTAAGGGCTTATAATTTTATAGCATATAATGTTAACGTAACTCAGCACCAAGCTTAGACTCAAAGTTAGTCTGTAGCTTAGACATAATTTTGTCAATTTGCTTATCGTTTAATGTTTTGTTTTCATCTTGAAGCGTAAAACTAACGGCATAACTTTTTTTGCCATCAGGTAATTTTTTGCCTTCATAAACATCAAATAAATTGACATTTTTAAGCATTTGCTTTTCGGTTTGCTTTGCGATGGTGTGTATATCTTCAAAAGTTACACTATTATCTAGTAGAAGGGCAAAATCCCTACGTACTTCAGGATATTTAGGAATAGCATTAAACTTAATCTTATTATGTTGTGTCATTTCTAACACATTATCCCAATTAAAATCTGCGAATAATACACTTTGAGAAATTCCGAAGTGTTTTAGTATAGATTTTTTAACCAATCCAAAATTTACTAAGATTTTCTTACCAATAGCTAAACTCATACCTTCACTAAGAATATCTGATTTGGTTGGAGCAGATTTTAAACGTGTTAAGCCTAGACGTTCTAAAACAGTTTCAATAGAACCTTTTAAATAAAAGAAATCACTAGGAGTAATTATTGTATTCCATCGTTCTTTAGTTTTATTTCCTGTTACAAAAAGAGATAAGTGCTTGTGTTCCTCACGAGCATCTGTATATTGATGGTATGTTTTTCCGAATTCGAATAACTTTAAGTCGTTACGTCTTCTATTAATGTTATGAGCCACAGCTTCTAGACCAGAGAATAATAAGGATTGACGCATCACTTCTAAATCTGTACTCAATGGATTTAGCATTTGCACATTATGGGCTTCATTTAAGTCTTCGCTTAATTCTATGTACTTAGGCGAGGTTAATGAATTAGCCATAATCTCATAGAATCCTTGAGAAGCTAATTGATTACCTATTATATTCTGAAGTTTATAATCTTCAAACCTTGAAGAATTAGAAATAGAGGCATTTAGCTTTTCAGTTGTACCAATATTGTTATAACCAAATACACGAAGAATTTCTTCAATAATATCAGCCTCACGTTGTACATCGTTTCTGTAGGCTGGTACAGTTAACCCTAATCCAGCTTCAGTAACATTATTCACCTTTATATCTAAAGAGGTTAGAATACTTTTTATAGTTTCTTTCGGAATCTCTTCACCAATTAACTTCTTTGCATTTTCAAAACTTAGACGTACTTCAAAGTCTTTTATCTTATTCTGGTAAGTATCAGAAATATCACTTGTAATTTCTCCACCAGCAATTTCTATGATTAAAAGTGCAGCGCGTTTTAGAGCATACTCTGTAATATTAGGATCTATACCACGCTCAAAGCGAAAAGAAGCATCAGTATTTAAAGCATGTCGTTTTGCTGTCTTACGAATACTCACAGGATTAAAATAAGCACTCTCTAAGAAAATACGAGTTGTTCCGTTGGTAACGCCAGAATCAATTCCTCCAAAAACACCTGCAATACACATTGGTTTTTCGGCATCGCAAATCATTAAATCATCTTCATGTAACTCACGGATAATACCATCTAACGAGGTAAATTTTGTGCCAGATTTACAGGTTTTTACTTCAATTTTATTTCCCGAGATTTTATCAGCATCAAACGCATGGAGTGGCTGTCCGAGTTCATGCAACACATAATTGGTAGCATCAACGATATTGTTAATAGGAGATAAACCAATAGATTTTAAACGATGTTGTAACCAACTTGGTGATGCTTCAATTTTAAGGCCTGTAATGCTAACGCCGCAATAACGAGGAGCTTTTTCTATATCCTTTACATCTACATCAATTTTCAGTGATCTGGCATCTACATGGAATGAACTAACAGAAGGAGTAATCAATTCTAGGGTAACTTCTTTCTGTAATAAACCAGCTTTTAAATCGCGTGCTACACCATAGTGGCTCATGGCATCTGCTCGGTTTGGTGTTAAGCCAATTTCAAAAACATCATCATTTTCAACCTCAAAGATATCTGCAGCTGGTGTTCCGACAACATGTTGTTTGTCTAAAACCATAATACCGTCGTGAGATTCGCCAAGACCTAATTCGTCTTCAGCGCAAATCATACCATAACTTTCTTCACCTCTAATTTTACCCTTTTTTATTTTCCAAGCTTCTCCTTCAGCGGTATATAAAGTCGTTCCTATCGTTGCAACTGGTACTTTTTGTCCTGCAGCCACATTTGGAGCACCACAAACAATTTGTACAGGTGCATCTGTGCCAATATTTACGGTAGTTATTTTTAAACGATCAGCGTTTGGGTGTTGCTCGCAAGTTAAAACCTCTCCAACAACGATACCTTCTAATCCGCCTTTTACAGATTCGTAACGTTCAATTCCTTCTATTTCTAAGCCAAGATCAGTTAATAAATCTCCTGTTTTCTCAGCGTCCCAATCTACTTTTATAAACTGTTTAAGCCAGTTGTATGAAATCTTCATGTGTCAAATTAATCAAGGTGCAAAGATAGTAATTCCGATTAGGCAATGAAATATCCTAGTTTAAATTTTCTACTTTAATAATACATTCTGAGGATGTTTCATCCGACCGATAAAAAAATCAATAACTATAAACAGATGAAACTTCACATTGTTTTTTTATGTAAGGTATTTGTTGTTATTTCGAACTTTATTTAAAGTCTTTTTTACTATGCGATATATACTTACTTGCCTTATAGCCTTAATGATTTTCTCTTGTGCTGAAGAAAACAAAATTCAAAACCTAAAAAACGGAACTTATCGAGCGATTTTAGAAGTGCAGGATAATGAAGGATTACCTTTTAATTTTGAAGTGATTTCGCCTACAGGATTAAAAATATTTAATGCTGAAGAAGTCATTGAAGTTGATGAAGTTGAGTATCGAAATGATTCTATTTTTATTTCGACACCTGTATTTGAAGGCTATATTGCAGCAACCTTTGAAGGTGATAACCTTAGAGGAAGTTTTATTAAAGAAAGTTTAGACAGAGTTGTGCCATTTTCTGCTGAATATAATAATGATAATCGTTTTGAAATAAAATCGAAAGCAACACAAAACGCTTCTGGAATATGGGAGACCGTTTTCAGTAAAGGTATTACTGATGACGAATACATAGCAAAAGGAATTTTTAAGCAGAATGGGAATATTGTTACTGGTACTTTTAGAACCACAACTGGTGATTATCGTTATCTCGAAGGAGTGATGGATGGTGACACCATGAAGCTTTCAACTTTTGATGGAGCACATGCCTTTTTATTTACCGCAAAAGTGTCTGATTCCACGATGGAAGGAAACTTCTATTCTGGTAACCACTGGAAAGAGCCATTTATAGCCAAACGCAATGATGCTTACGAATTGCCAAGTGCTAATGACTTAACCTTTTTAAAAGAAGGTTACGACAGTATTGATTTTGTGTTTCCAAATACATCTGATGAATTAATATCTATAAAAGACGACCGCTTTAAAGATAAAGTGGTTATTGTACAAATAATGGGAACTTGGTGCCCTAATTGTTTAGATGAAAGTAAGTATTATGCTGAGTTTTACAAAAACAATAGAGACCAGAATATAGAAATTGTTGCGCTTGCCTTTGAGTATGCTAAGACTAAAGAAATAGCGCTTAGTCGTATTGATAGGTTACAAACCAAAATTGGTATTGATTACCCAGTGCTTTTAGCACAATACGGAACGTCTGATAAAGCTAAAGCTCAAGAAAAGTTACCAATGTTAAATAGCGTCTTGTCTTACCCAACCTCAATATTTATTGATAAAACAGGTAAAGTACGTAAGATTCACACTGGTTTTAATGGACCTGCTACAGGTGAAAAATATGTTGAGTTTAA
>NZ_CAXBGB010000081.1:0-14341 GCF_963975125.1 uncultured Winogradskyella sp.
TAGAGCATCTCCCTTTTAAGGAGAGGGTCCTGGGTTCGAGCCCCAGACTGGTCACAAAAAGTTAAGCAATAAAAGCTTAACTTTTTTTTTTATCTTTACTTATCTAAATGCGCACGTGGCGGAATTGGTAGACGCGTCAGCTTGAGGGGTTGATGGACATTAGTCCGTGGAAGTTCGAGTCTTCTCGTGCGCACTTTCTTTTTTATTAAAAACGACATGATTTCTTTTATTAATTTTTAGTTCCATGAATGAGTTTATAAATTATATAAAGCAATATATTAACCTTTCTAAAGAGGCTGAGAAAGATATATGCAACTTAGTATTAGTTGAAGAAACCCAAAAAGGACACGTCTTATTAAGAGAAGGCAAAACTTGTGAGCGTTTATACTATTTAGTAAAAGGAACCCTTAGAACCTATCACTATCAAGATGGAAAGGATATTACGTATTGGATATATCCTGAAAACTCTATTATTTCTTCATGGCATAGTTATATTTTACGCAAACCTGCATCTGAATATATAGAGACAACTGAAGATTCTACATTAGTGTCTTTAAGCTATGATCAATGGCAAGAACTATATTTAAAACACCCAAAGCTAGAACGCTTCGGAAGACTCATTTTAGAAGAACAAATGTCAATGATTGATGATTTCTTTAAAGGTTATTATTTTTTAACTGCTAAAGAAAAATATGAACTTTTAACTACTGCTTTCCCATCCGTTACGCAACGCGCAAACTTAGGTCACATTGCTTCTATGCTTGGCATATCTCAAGAAACTTTAAGCAGAATTAGAGGAAAATAAAATTCCCGCTTTGCAGCAGGAATTTTAAACCAAATCAATCAAAAAAAATCAAATACTCAGATTTAGAATACTCTTACAATATTAAATCCAAAGAATACATCTTCAAACCATTTTCCTTCTGCATTACTAATAAAACCAGGTTCGTTAGTAGATTGTGCATTAGAAAATAATAACTGAAAAACATGTCCTCCTGTTTCAATATCTAGTCCAAAGGTTAGGGGATTATTATAAATAGAGTTTTTGTGTCTGCTAAAATTATAAACGTAATCTACATTTACAGACATACGCTTACTAACCTTCATTCGTCCACCAGCACCTAATGCAATTTGGTTGTGCTTTTGAAAAGGTTCTAGTACTAAATTTTGCCTAACAAAAGTTGGAGCTAATTCAAAAGAAAAGTTATTACTAAATCGTCTTGAAATTAATAACTGTGCTGCATAGCTCATTCTATCTCCAAACTTTAAAAAAGGATATTGTTCTTTTCGAATATCTGTTCTAATATTAGTAGTAACATAACCAGTAACATTTACAGGAAAATCTTTAGTTTGACTTTTTAATTTAGCTTTTACATGGGCAGAATATGTTTGTCTTATAGATTCTCTTGCAAGACCAACTTGAATGTTATCAAAGACACCGTAAACCAATTGTATTTTTGTATTCGCATTATCAAAACCAAAAAAAGTTGTTAATCCATCCTTTAATGTACCAAATCTATGAGACACGTACATGTATAAATCGCCTTTAGAGGCTACTTTAGTAGATTGTAAGTTACCTATCTTCATTGCTTTAAAAGCAGGTTGCTCATAAGATTCTTCTTTTACATCCGCTTCTAATTCGCTTAATAAATCGTCCTGAGCAATTAAAGAGTTAAAACTTAAAAATATAATAGAAATGGCTAGTAAATAATTTTTCATCAATGTGTTATTTAATAATAGTTTTGTCTAATTTTATTTCTTCTAATAGATCGTCGTAACCTATCATTCTTCCTTTAATGGTAATCGTTTGCTTTTCTTTTAATGCTTCTACAGCAGTCGCTGTTTCTAATTGGCAATAAATACTACTATCTATTGTAATTCCCTTTTTATCAATAGAAGTAATTGTGCCTGTTAACTCTACAACAACATCTTGCCATAGAGAGACATCTTCCTTTACTTTATCTAAAAAAACATCTGATGTGCCAGAAAACTTTACTTCTAGCTCATTTATGCTTTTATGTGGCTTATAAGCATACTTATATGCAGAATATGCTCCAAGAATAACTAGTCCTAAAATCAATAAGGTTATTTTACTTTTTTTCAATGAGCTCATAGCAAAACTTTATATAAATTGATTCAGCAATTTTCTTTCTAACTATACTCGGAATTTCAATATCAAAATCTTTTGGTGATACACTAAATTCTGAAGACAAAACGATCTTACCATCCGTATTTTTTATTTGAACAATCGATTCTATAGATTTAGTCTTTCCTCTAACTGTTAACATACCTTTTAACGTAAACTCTTTTTCAGTAGGTGTTAGACTCTCTATAGAAAAATCTTCAATCTTTCCTTTAAACGTAGCTTTAGGAAACTTGTCAGAATCCATATAGTTTTCATTAAAATGTTCTTCCATTAAAGCAATTTCAAAATGAAAAGCTTTAACAAAAAGTAACGCTGCTATATCACCTGTTTCTGTATTTAATATAGCTGTAGTACTTTCATTTTTAGCTTCAACAGGTTCAAAAGCTTCTACAGAAGCTTTAAATTCTGTTAAACCTGTTTTAGTAAAATATTTTTGTGCTGAAGCCATACTAGTTGCAACTATGGCTATGAGTAATATTATTTTTTTCATCTTATTATTATAATTAGTTTTCTAAAAATCCATCAGTCACCCATTTATCCATTATTTGTCTTAACTCTGGTGAAACTAATCCGTTTGGTGGCATTGGGTTTGTTGCATTATTCATACGTTGAATTAAACTTCCCATTTCTGCCGAAAAACGTGTGTTTTGATATGTGCTTAAATCTAATCCGCTCTGTGGTGCTGAGCCTCCATGACATGTAATACATCTGTTAAACATAATATTTTGCACATCAGATTGATAAGTCACTGTTCTGTTAAGAGGAGGTAATTCTTCAACTGTACCTTCGTCAATAATTGCAGTTGTACAGCTTTGAGACAGAGTAATCGTTGTGATCGTTATGATTGTAATAAAAAATCTTTTTATCATTATATTAGTTTTGAACAGTTATATTATCTATAGTTATTTCTTGTTGTCCTTCAGCAGTAATAGTTATCATCTGTTGAGGATGAGTAAAATCTCCTTCAGAGATAAATCCATCTTCATTTACATCTGCTGTTACATTTACATAATATGTTCCTGGATGTAAATATGTGGCCAATAGGCTGTTTTCATTTTGAGATAATTCAGAAAACAGCAAAGTGGTATTGTATACTTCTAAATCTGAAACAAAATAACCAAACTCGTCTGTATAAGACTCTTTAGATAGATTGACGAATAGCGTCTTATTTTCAACATCAGGATTCCTAACAATATTTATTTGTAGGTATGCTAAAAATGGATGCTGGTCTATTCGCCAAGGATCACCAGATTCTTGTGCTAGTGTAAAAACATCGTTATTGTTTTCAGCTTGCGCTAAAAAAGTAGCAGAAACTGGTTCTGTATCACCAGGATTTATATATAAATAGTCTTCCATAAATCCATTAGAAAAATCCCAAGCCGGAACATTTTGAGGAAACCCAACAGCATCTGCAGCTGTTTGCGCTAGCTCAAAATCATTTAGTTTTCCTTTAAATGTCATGTGCCTCGATGGAGGTACAACCGTACCTAGTCTACTGGTATACGCATTCCAATACAAACTATCTTGCTTAAAGCGTAATTCCATGTACATCGTTCCTTTGCCACCAATAGCATCAACCAATCTATAATAATTACCATTATTATCTGATCGCACACTATCTAACACAAAATAACTTGTTCTATAAATACCATTTAATAAACCTCCATTTCGCGCCATAATGGTGCGCTTATTTTTAAAGTCGGTTACAAAAAATGAGGTTAGTAGATTTCCTAATGAACCACCTTCAAAAATACCATGTACTTGAGATGGTGAGTTGGCTCTATAATCCCAAGCAAAAAAATCAAAATCATCAGCAATTACACGATTGGTACCAACCCACTGTCCTTGCATTCGTTCGAGCAAATTAAATCCATTAACGTTTTCATTAATATCTACAGGATTGACTTCTGTTGGTCCTGTAGACTCTGGATCTATTGTTTCGTTAGGTCCTGCAATATTTCTAATATCATCAGACGAGCATCCAATAATAAATATTGATACTACTGCAAAAAAGGCTAAAAATTGAATTCTTCTATTCATAATTTAATTTGAGTTTTAAAATCTTACCCAGATTTCTTTTAATGGTTTATGCATTATATATGTAGTTATTTCTAAAGTGTCTTTGCTTAATAAGTTTAAAGTTGCCTTTTCATTTGAAGACTTTGTTTTTGTTGCTCCAGAAATAGCATCTATGTATTGACCACCTTTTTCTTTAAGATTATTAAAAAAGTAGTTTTTAGCCTCTCCTTCTTTATAGCTGTATACTGTTGTATCATCATTGTAATACAACACCAAGCCTTTTATACTATCATTTTCTTCTAAAATTTTGCATGTAGCTTTGTAAAAGGGGCTTTGCACTCTCCAAGTTCCCAATAATACATCTGCTTTTTGGGTGCAAGAAAGTGACATAATCAATAACAAAAGTGAGAGTTTCATTTTCATGTGGACAAATCTATTAGCGTTTTAATGATTCTTTTTTGACCTATATCAAAATCATCATTTAAGCCTACATTTTTGCTTTTTTGATTTAGGTCAAACCAAACTGTAAAATCAGACCTTAGATTTGTAGCCTACAAAAAACATGTACAAATGAAAAAATTAATGACACGTTGGAATATTGAAAACCCTTGGCAATTTATAGTTATCTTTTTTGTGTTTTCAATTACTGGTTCGTCTTCTGTTATGATAGGAAGGCCTTTCTTAAAACTTATAGGAATAACATTAGACAATTTTAATCCATTTATATATTACCCAACATTTATACTCTTTAGCTTTATTTTTTACCAAATATTTTTAGTCTTTTTTGGTTGGTTATTTGGTCAATTTCAATTTTTCTGGAATATGGAAAAGAAGATGCTTCGCAGGTTTGGAATAACTGTCAAAAATTAAAAGTAAAACGAATAGAGTATGAGAACTATTATTACTTTTATTGTCATTATGCTTTTCTTTTCGTGTTCAAAAGATAATGAAACTACTATTCCTGTATCAGATTCATATAGACTAGAACATGAAGGCCTACCAAACCCTAATTTACCAAACGATAATCCTCTAACTAATAATGGGATAGAATTAGGAAGAAAACTGTTTTATGAAAAAATGCTAAGTAGCGACTCCTCTATTTCTTGCGCTTCTTGCCATGTGCAAGCCAATGCATTTTCTGATATTAATCAATTTTCTATTGGTATAAATGGACAAACAGGATCAAGACAATCTATGGCTGTTTTTAATATGGCTTGGAACGACAATGAGTTCTTTTGGGATGGAAGGTCTCATACACTTAGAGACCAGGTTTTAATGCCTATTCAAGATCCTGTAGAAATGAATGAAACGCTTGAAAACGTTATCAGCAAATTACAATCTAATATATATTATGTGTCGCATTTTGAAGAGGTCTTTGGAGCTTCTGGTATTAACTCGCTAAATATCTCATTAGCCATAGAACAATTTGTACATTCTATTGTTTCTAACAAAAGTAAATATGATAGATATCTAAAAAACGAAGCTACTTTAACTCCATCTGAAGAAAGAGGTAGGCAATTATTTTTTAAAAGGTATGATCCATTAACACCAAATGTTGCTTTTGCAAATTGTGTGCAATGTCATGGAGGTCCAAATTTTGAAAATGATGATTACATGAATAATGGGCTTGATTTAGAAATTGACATTACAGATATTGGAAGAGCAAATGTTATAAATTCCTCAAGTAGTATAGGTGCTTTTAAAGTTCCTTCATTACGAAATATTGAACTAACACCACCTTATATGCATGATGGGAGGTTTCAAACATTAGAAGAAACCATAGATCATTATAGTGAAGGGATTAAATATTCTCCAACAGTAAACCCTACTCTATTGAGTATTTCAAATTTAGGACCACTACTAAATGAGCAACAAAAAGCAGATATTGTTGCCTTTTTAAAAACATTAACCGATTATGAGTTAATTACAAATTCAAAATATGCTAGTCCTTTTGAATAATATAATAAACCTCACTTATTCAGTATTTATATTTATCTTGTAGCTATGAATAACACTTTTAAATGGCGAACCATTACCGCACTTGTACTGATGTACATTGCTATGTTTATGAATTGGGAATGGGCTTGGGGAATTTTATTTTTGTTTTGGGTAATTCCTGATTTATTTTCTGGTGTCACCTATTTTATTGAGCCTATTTCAAAAAAAGAAAACACAGCACTTTATTGGGTTATTATAATCAGTTGGATTTTAATGGCTTTATATTCTTTCTCGACACTCTTTATTGACTACGAACAATTTTATTATTAAGTCATCTTTCAAACAATTCTTTTAGAAAATCCCTTTGTTTTTTTATCAAATCAATGTTCACATTATAGAGATATAATACCAAAAACAAGTAACGAAACAAAAAGGTTAGAATTGAATAACAATAAATTTAGACACTACTATAAGTACTTATTGTTTTTAATCTAAACATATTTACGACTAATTTGACATAAATCAAAAAGCTTCATTTTTCAATTCAACAACTCGTCTTTTGACCTATGTCAAAAGAAAAGATGGTACTTCATCAGACCTTTGTATCATATTAATTTCTTAAACAATTTATGATGAAAAAAATAATGATTTTCGCAACAGCTTTGATGATAAGTTTAACTGCTTTCTCACAAGACAAAAAAATTAAAATTGGTGCTTTTGGTGCAATTCCTATGGGAGACACCAAAGATGTATCTAAAACAGGATTTGGTATAGATGCCACTTATTTAATTGAAGTATCAGATAAATTTGACTTAGGGTTTACTACAGGGTTCTCTTTCTTTGCAGGTAAAAAAGTTAAAATACTAAATAACGATAACTCTGTAAGTACTTTAAAATATGCTAATGCTAAATATATTCCTATAACAGGAGCTGTAAGGTTTAACGCTACAGACAAACTTTATATAGGAACAGATATTGGATATGCTATCGGAATAGGTGATGATGTAAAAGGAGGTCTTCATTACAAACCACGAATTGGTTACCAAATTACAGATCTAATTGGAATAAACATGTCTTATACAGGATTAAAAGTAAAAGGAGGTACCTGGAAAACACTAAACTTTGGAGTAGAGTTTTCTTTATAACATTTCCCACTTCAATATAAAGCCAGAGATACACTCTGGCTTTTTGCGTCTAAAAAAACTAATGATTATGACAACACATCAATACTCAATCAAAGCCATTTTTAAACGGTTTAAATGGAAAATTTCAATTACATTTTCTATGTTGGTACTAGAAAATATTTTTAAAGTTCTACAACCTCTAGTTTTAGGTATTGCCATTAACGACCTTATCAATAAAAGCAATGATGGTTTATGGATGTTTTGTTTACTTTATGTTGCAGGCTTTTTTATTGGAGTTATAAGGCGCTATTTTGATACAAGAGCTTATACATCTATTTATACAATAATAGCTTCTGAAATGGTTGCTATTCAGAATCAAAAACAAATTTCTGTATCAACAATTGCGGCCAGAAGTGCTTTAATTAAAGAGCTTGTAGATTTTTTTGAACACGATATTACACAAGCATTTGCATCACTTATAAGTGTCATTGGAGCTTTAATAATGCTAGCACTTTTCGATTGGTGGATATTTGGTGCATGCTTAGTAACTATTCTTCTCATTTTTATCATTTATACATTAAGTAATAAAAAAATTTATAACTTTAATATTGGTTTAAATGATGAATTAGAGCATCGTGTTACTTTGCTCGAAACTAGAGCTCAAGTTGGTATTGTAGCCCACTTTAGAAATATCGCAAGATGGATGGTTAAAATGTCTGATCTCGAAACCTTAAATTTTGGAATTATTGAAATTCTTCTTTTTGTACTCGCTATTTTTACTTTATATGTCTCGGCAAGTGCTGCAGAAGCAACAGCAGGAAGCATTTTTTCTATTATAACCTATATTCTAGAATTTTCTAATGGTATTTTTATGTTACCAATAGTATTTCAACAGCTCATTAGATTAAAAGAAATAAGCCATCGCTTAAAATCAATTTAAAGTTTATGAAAAAATGGAAAACCATATTGGCTTTAATTTTAATGGCAATTGCCATCTATTTTAATTGGGATTGGTTTTGGGCAGCCTTTATTATGCTTGGATTAATTCATGTTATTAGAAGTGGTGAAATTCATTTTGTTGAAGCTATTAAAAGACAAGAAACACCAAAACTATATTGGTTTATGGTTGTGGTTTGGTCGCTTTTAGCACTATACTCAATCTTAAACTATTTAAACATTTTGACGTAGGTCAAAAGTAATCTCTGCCATAAGACTGATCTTTGTACTATAAATACTGATAAAGGTCTTTATTACCAAAAACAACACTTTAAATTTCATTTATTGTATAAATTATATCGTTATGAGCAATTCTAAATTACTTATTTATAGCTTAGCAATCATAGCAACAATTGCTGGCTCTGCACATTTAGCCGCAAACTTTTTTGATTTCAATCTAATTTATTCTGAAACAGTAAACTATTGGTTTTACATTATAAATGATTTAAGTCTTATCTACATAATTATACCTTTCTTTTTTATTGAACTTATACGTTATGGTGTAATAAAAAAATTAGGAAAAGATGTAGTTCTAGATTCTGTAGCAAATGTTATTACGTTTGGCGCTTTTTTAATTGTTGAATATGGCTTAGGCTTACTTGCTGTTACAAAACTATACTTCTGGATACACAATAACTTTAGTTTACCACATTTACCATTAAATATTGTTACTGTTTTCTGTGCTATTTTATTGGCAGATTTTGCATACTATTGGGATCACAGAATGATGCATCGTATAGGTATTGGTTGGGCTACACATACTGTTCATCACAGCTCAGAACATTTTAACATGTCTGTAGCATATCGTTTTGGTCCTTTAGATGCTGTATTTCCACTTTTATTTTCATTACCAATAGTAATGCTAGGTTTTGACCCAATATTAATATTACTATCTGAGGTATTTGTACAAGTGTTTCAAACACTACTTCATACAGAAATAATAGGAAAATTACCAAAACCTATAGAAAAAATATTTAATACACCATCTCATCATAGAGTACACCATGGATCTAATAGGCAATATTGGGACAAAAACTATGCAGGAATTTTAATTATCTGGGATCGTATGCTAGGCACCTTTGAGCCAGAAGTTGAAAAAGTAGTTTACGGTATATCCGAACCTTTAAATAGTGTAAATCCTTTTAAGGTTTTCCTTCACGGCTTATACCGTTTTTATAAGCGCTTAATAACCGTAAAAGGATTTAAAAACAAATTATTACTATTTATTAAACCACCAGATTGGAGTCCTTCTGATAAATAAGTTGTTGCTTCAATAAAATCATGAATTTCATTGAAACAATGAGAGATTTCAAATTACCTTATAATCTGCCTTTAGCAAGAGGGTAATTATACTAATAACATCTTAAATTTAATAAGTCATGAAAGTTTACTTAATTAAAGCTTCAGCAGGAAGTGTATACTCAAAGTATAAAGCAGATACAGGTGGTCCTCCACAGAATATTTTTTCTGCTGCAGGTACTACGCCTAGTCATATAGAAATTGAAATGTGTGATGAAACTATCGGAATGAAAACAGATTTTAATTCTACAGCAGATATTATTGCTATTTTTATGTCTACTCCAGATGCATTAAGAGCTTACGAAATTGCAGATAAGTTTTCATTGCAAGGCAAAACTATAGTGCTTGGTGGTCTTCATACGCATTTTATGAAAGAAGAAGCAAGTGAACATGCAGATGCTATTCTTCTTGGTGAAATAGAAGGGATTTGGGAACAATTGCTTAATGATTTTCAAAAAGGAACACTAAAAGAAAGTTACCAAAGAGATACTGTTTTCGATCTAAAGGATCTTAAACCATATCCTACTCATATAATTCATCCCAGACGCTATGACTATACATGGTCGGTAGTAGTCTCAAGAGGTTGTCCTTTTAAATGTGATTTCTGTTTGGTGCATAAATTTTTCAAAAATTATCAATTGCGCCCAATTGAAAACATTGTTAGCGAACTTAAAGCCTTAAAGATTATTGGTGTAGAATGGGTAGAATTACACTCGGATAATTTAACTCAAGATAAAGAATATGCAATCGCTCTATTTGAAGCAATAGCTCCATTAAAAATGAACTTTTTTGGAGAAACAACAATTATGATTGCTAGAGATGAACGCTTACTAGCTGCTGCACAAAAAGCAGGTGTTAAAACCTTACTATTTGGTATAGAAACACCAAGTGAAAAAGCTCTAAAGGATCAAGGTAAAGCATTTGTAAAGCCCAATAAAGTTAAAGAATACGTAAAAATTATAAAAAGTTACGGAATAGAAGTTGTTGGAGATTTCTTGTTTGGATTTGATGCGCACGACATCAATATTTTTCAAGAAACATTAAGCTTTGTTAGAGATATAAAAGCCGATAAAGTATATCCACATTTAGTAATTCCTTTTCCAGGATCAGATACTTTTAAAAAGCTTAATGATGAAGGAAGAATTTTAACAAGAGACTGGTCTAAATACGAAGGTAGTAATGCTGTGTTTCAACCAAAGCTTATGTCTCCTAAAGAATTAGAAGAAGGTCTTTGGTGGTTTTGGTATGAAAATTCAAGCCTCATTGATAAAGTAAAATATATGTTTAATTAAAAACTACAATTATGAATATTTGGTTTTATATAGGAATTGGTTTAATACTATGGGTTTTATATGATCTGTATTATGGTGTTACATGGACACATCGTCCCGTGTATAGAAAATATGAGCCTATTGGCTTGTTACTGTTATTTGGTTTACCATTGCTATAACTACAACGCTAGCTGGTCTAGGCTGGTTATAAATGACATTAGCAAATAGTTAATTGATGTTAACAACATTATAGCTTCGTAAGGTTTTTGATATATATCAAATGTTAAAAACGCATTATATTAGATATTTGTTCTATAAAACAATTTGTATGAAACGTATTAAAATTAAATCCATTATAATTTTTATTTCCTTACTTTCCTTGTCTTGTACAAAAGACACTAACCAAATTATTGGTATTTGGCAAGTAAAAAATGAATATGTAGAAGCACGTTATGAAATGATAGAATATGGTAACTATTATTTTGGAAAAATACATTATTATAATGATGGTAACGTTGAGTACAAAGGTTCAAATAAAGAAGAAGATTATTTTATCAGCGATGTTGCTTTTAAAGATAGTACTTATGTAAATGGCTATATGCAATATCCTGACGGAAAAACAAGTTCAATTAATTTTGATTTTATTGATCATAACAACATAAAAGTGACCACAAATTATGATGGACAAGCATATTCTGAAATTTGGAAACGAGAAATTAATGGAAAGGTTGCTGATTTTGAAGAAAAAAATATTGTAAATGAACAAGATAACAACTCTAATAACTCATTAACAAAACAGGCTTCTAAAGACAAAACTAGCCAAAAACCTAAAAATAAAACTAGTCAAAAATCTAAAGATAAAATCTTAGGTACTTGGGAAATAAAAAATGATTATTATCAAGCCATTTATGAAATAGAAAAGCTTCAAGGAAAATATATAGGTAAGATTCATTATTATAATGATGGAACAATAGAACATGTAGGAAAAAATAAAGAGAGTGATTATTTTTTAGCAGATGTCGAATTTAAAGACAACACATATGTTAATGGAAAAATGTACTTGCCAGATAGTAGTTTTTACAACGTAATTTTTGATTTAATAAACACAAATTCTTTAGAAGTAAAAATGACTATTGAAGGACAACCTTACGCTGAAACTTGGAAGAGAAAAACTAATTAAACACATCTATGAATAAACATAAGAACATGATGCACGAGCTTCCGGTTGAAGCATATACATCTCAAGAATGGTTTGATTTAGAACAGAAACATATATTTTCTACTACATGGCAGTTTGCTGGTTTGGTTGAAGATGTATCTAATCCTGGCGATTATATTTCTGTGCAAGCTGGCCTCAATAATATATTCATAGTTAAAGGTCGTGATAACCGTTTACGAGCCTTTCATAATATGTGTCGTCATAGAGGTACACAACTCTTGCGTGCTGTTGGTAAAAATCAAAAAGCAATTACTTGCCCTTATCACGATTGGACGTATAATTTAGAAGGTAAACTTGTAAGCGTTCCTAAAAAAGAAGAAGAAGAATTTCCAGACTTATATAATAAAGAATTACATGATTGCGGACTAAATCTTCATGAAGCTTCAGTAGATATTTTTAAAGGTATGTTATTTGTCCATCCAGATAAAAATGCACCAAATATAATAGAGTTTTTTGGTGAAGTAGAACCATTTCTTGGACCACATATTCCTGAAGAATTAATTGAATATCAAGAAAAAAAAGAAGAACCATTTTACAGTAAAGAGATTAATGCTAATTGGAAAATCATTGTAGAAAATTATATTGATCATTACCATTTAGCCCATTTACACGAAGGCACATTAAATATGTATGACCATGCTAAAGCTGAATTTGGTTGGGCTGGACCACACTATTGGTTTTACGAACCTTTAGTTGCAGAATATTTAGCGGATGTAAAAAACGCAGCACCTTATCCATTAATAGATAAAATGCCAGAAGATAAAATGGGTGCTTACGTCCCTTGGTTATTTCCAAACATTGGTATTACTGAAAGCGAAAGTGCTTGGAATACCTTTCATGCTATTCCATTAGCACCAGACAGAACCTTAGTTGTTATTCGCTCAAAAACTATGAATGTAAGCGAGTGGGAATATGCCAAGCAAGCCACAAAATCTGCAATGAGTAGTGTATGGAGAACCATAGGTAACAAAGGTAAATATGAAGGTGATGCCAGTGACCCAATGGCATCTGGCGATTTTATGAAAGAAGATATTTATGCTTGCGAACAACAACAAAAATCTTTAAGCTCACCACTATTTAGTATTGGTGCAAAAGCACAAAAAGGTGAATATGCAGTAAGCAAATTTCAGAGTGTTGTAAAAGAATGGATAGAAAAACATAGAGATGATGCCTAAATTCTACCAACTAAGAATACAAGATGTAAAAAAGGAAGCACAAGACTCTACGTCTGTTGCTTTTGATGTTCCAAATGATTTGTATGAAACATTTAATTATAAAGCAGGTCAATACTTAACATTAAGGTTTAATATAAACAGAGAAGACGTTCGTCGTTCGTATTCATTGTGTAGCTCTCCAGTTTTTGAAGAGCCATTACGAATTGGTGTAAAACGTGTTAATGGCGGGTTAGTTTCTAACCATATTAACGATAATCTTAAAGTTGGAGATTTAGTAGAAGTAATGCCACCAGATGGTCGCTTCTACGCAGATACAAAAAAAGAAAATTACAAAACCTATTATCTATTTTCAGCGGGAAGTGGTATTACTCCTATCCTATCTATATTAAAAACTGTATTATTAACTGAAAAGCGCAGTTTTGTGCACATGATATATGGCAATAGAAGTCATGATTCTATTATGTTTAGTACTGAATTAGAACAGTTACAAAACGATTATAAAGATAGATTTGTATTAGTACAAACCTTGAGTAGGCCAAAAAGTAAATGGAGCGATTTATGGACGACATCTAAAGATAATTCCTTTAGAAAAGGACGCGTAGATACTGAAGCTGTAGAATGGTTTATAAATGAATATCCTCCTTATGCTCAAAATGCTGAATATTATATCTGTGGTCCAGGAACCATGATTGAAAATACTAAAAAAGCATTAAAAAACATTGATGTACCAGATGAGCGTATTTTTATAGAAAGTTTTGGAGGCAAGGATTCAAAAGATACTACTGAAGCTTTTGAAAATGCAAAACTCACAGCAATTCTTAATGGTGAAACTATTCAAGCTTCTATTCCTAAAGGAAAAACCATTTTAAGAACTCTTATTGATGCTGGCAAAGAACCTCCATATTCTTGTGAAGGAGGTGTTTGTTCTACTTGTATGTGCAAATTAAAAACAGGAAAAATTCATATGAAAAATAATCTTGCTTTAACTGACAAAGAGGTAGAACAAGGTTATATTTTAAGTTGCCAAAGCATTCCATTAACAGAAACTATTGAGGTAGAATACAAATAAAATAAGACCTTTTTCGCTTTTTATTTTTGAGTTATGAATTAGGTTAAACTAGCTAATTATCTTGAACTCCTTTCATCATTTTTTA
>NZ_CAXBGB010000082.1:0-14226 GCF_963975125.1 uncultured Winogradskyella sp.
ATTCCTAAATTTACCTTAGATAGAGAGGGTTTTCTTGAAAAAGTTTATGCTTTTGCTGGATTTAAGGATATTCCTATTCAAGAGCATTCAGACTTTAATAAGCGCTTTTATTTATTGGGTGAAAATGAAGTTGCTATTAAGACATTTTTTAATGATGATATAATTCGTTTTTTTGAGAGTAACTCATATTATCATATTGAATCTAATAGAAACTCTTTATTGGTTTTTAGCAAAGAGCGATTAGCAAGTACTAAAGAAATTAAAGCTTTGTTCGATTTTGGAAAGCGTTTAAAACAGGTAATTTCATAATAATCTGCTAAAAACATTCGAGTTATATTTCATATTTATTAATTTGCGTTTATGTATTTATACCCAATAAATTCTGGTAATTTTAAACTCGATGGTGGAGCTATGTTTGGTGTTGTTCCTAAATCTTTATGGCAACGCACCAATCCGGCTGACAGTAGTAATATGATAGATATTGCGGCGCGTTGTTTGTTAATTGAAGATGGAAATCGTCTTATTTTAATAGACACTGGTATGGGTAACAAACAAAGTGATAAGTTTTACGGTTACTATTTTCTTTGGGGAAATGATAATATTGACAAATCACTAGCTTCTTATGGGTTTCATAGAGATGACATTACAGATGTGTTTATGACGCATCTTCATTTTGACCATTGTGGTGGAAGTATACAGTGGAATAAAGACAAAACTGGTTATGAACCTGCATTTAAAAAAGCGCAGTTTTGGAGTAACGAAGATCATTGGAAATGGGCAACACAACCTAATCGTAGAGAGGTGGCTTCCTTTTTAAAGGAAAATATTTTACCAATGGAAGAATGTGGTCAACTTAAGTTTACCTCTTTACCAGAAGGTAATATTTTAAAAAAATCAGAATTGGGTTTCGATATTTTTTATGCCAATGGACACACGGATAAACAAATGATTCCGATGTTAAATTACAAAGGAAAGACCATCTGTTTTATGGCAGATTTGCTACCTACTGTTGGGCACTTGCCTTTGCCTTTTGTAATGGGATATGATACCAGGCCTTTATTAACACTTGATGAAAAAGAGCAATTTCTAAATATGGCAGCAAATAATAACTACTATCTTTTTTTAGAACACGACGCTCATAATGAAATTATTACAGTTAAACACACGGAAAAAGGAGTGCGTTTAAACGCGTCCTATACTTGCAACGATATATTTAACTAAAAATTAATAAAATGAATCTTAATTATAGATTAATAACCTATTTAGGTTTTTCTGCAACACTTTTTCTGGGTTGTGGAGCAACTGCCAATATCCTATCTACGCCTATAGAGAATATTGACACCTCCCCATTAAAAGTGACGGATTTAACAGATGCAGAAAAGAGAAATTGGGGACATCTAGATCTTATAAAAGATACTATTCCAGGTATGGCTGTAGATAAAGCTTACATGGAACTAATTAAAAACGAAAAAGGAGAAAAAGTCATTGTTGCCGTAATTGATTCTGGTATCGACATCGATCATGAGGATTTAGATGGAGTTATATGGACTAATAAAGGTGAAATACCAAACAACGGAAAAGACGATGACAATAATGGGTATATAGATGATATTCATGGTTGGAATTTTATTGGTGATACCTACCATGAGCAATTAGAATTTGTGCGTCTTTTAGTAAGCGGAAATACTTCAAACCCTCGATATAATGAGGCGAAATCGCTATATGACTCTGATTACCAGAAAAACACAAGTCGTAAAACGCAATACGAACAAATCGCTAAGGTCATTAAAAAGTCTGACGATATACTGGGTAATTATCTAAAGAAAAGAAATTATACCATAAAAGAAGTTAATGCAATAAAAACAGAAAATGAAGAGTTGTTGCAAGCTAAACAAGTTGCTCAAAACATTAATTCTAGTGCAGATGGTGCGACTTTAGTAGAAGCAATTGAGCAAATTAAAGACATTTTAGAAAACATTAATAATCGCCTCAATTATAACCTTAACAAAAACTTTTCTGGTCGTAAAACAGGCGACAATATAAACGATTTATCAGATACTGGTTATGGTGATGGAAATGTAAAACCTCGCAAAAAAACAGAAGATCATGGTACGCATGTCGCTGGTATAATTGCAGCAGAACGCAATAACGGAAAAGGTGCAAATGGTGTTGCTAATAATGTTGAAATTATGGTAATAAGATCTACTCCAAGAGGAGATGAGTACGATAAAGATGTGGCATTAGCTATTCGTTACGCTGTAGACAACGGAGCAAAAGTTATTAATGGAAGTTTCGGAAAATCGTTCTCGCCACATGCAGATTGGGTGAGAGATGCTATTAAATATGCTTCAGACAATGATGTAATATTTGTACATGCAGCTGGTAACGACAGTAAGAATGTTGACAAGGAACCTAATTTCCCAGACGATAATGTCAATTTTATAGAAATATCAAACACTTACATACGTGTTGGTTCTTTAGCCCCAAAATATGGATCGAAAATGGTCTCCGGATTTTCAAATTATGGAAAAAAGAATGTTGATATTTTTGCTCCAGGTTCTGAAATATATTCTACGGTTCCAGAAAACGAATATGAATTTAATGGAGGAACATCAATGGCTGCTCCTGCAGTTGCAGGTATTGCAGCATTAATTCGTTCGCAATACCCTAATTTAACTGCGGCTCAAGTAAAACAAGTGATTTTAGATTCTGGTTTGCCATTAACCTCTAAAGTGGTGGTTGGTGGTGATGCATCAAATGTAAAACCGTTTTCAGATTTATCTAAATCAGGAAAAATTGCCAATGCCTTTAATGCTCTAATTATGGCGTCTAAACTTTAATTAAATATGAAGAAATTTCTAGTAAATCTATCTGTTATAGCTTTTATTTTTTCTTGTTGTGCCACAGAAAAGCCAATACAGAATTCTAAACAAGCATCAGTATCATCAAATGAATACTGGCAACAACACGTTAATTATTCTATGGATATTGACATGGATGTTAAAAATTTTCAATACAAAGGACAACAGAAATTAGTCTATACTAATAATTCTCCAGACGTATTAAATAGTGTGTATTATCATTTGTATTTTAATGCGTTTCAACCTGGAAGTGAAATGGATGTACGCTCCCGTAGCATCAAAGATCCCGATCGTAGGGTTATGGATCGCATTAGCAAACTTCTGCCAAATGAAATAGGATATATTAAAGTTAATTCACTTAGGCAAAATGGAAAGTCTATTACTTATGAAACTGTTGGCACAGTATTAGAAGTAAAACTAGACAAACCTATTCAACCAGGAGAAAAAGTAACTTTTTATATGGTTTTTGATGGGCAGGTGCCAAAACAAATCAGACGTAGCGGCAGAAATAACGCGGATGGTGTTGCACTTTCTATGACACAATGGTATCCAAAATTAGCAGAATACGATTTTGAGGGTTGGCATGCAGACCCGTATATTGGAAAAGAATTTCATGGTGTTTGGGGAGATTTTGATGTAAAACTATCTATTGATAAAACTTATATTGTTGGCGGAACTGGTTATCTTCAAAATCCAAACGAGATTGGTTATGGTTATGAAACAGGAACCGTAAAGCGTGCAAAAGGGGATAAATTAACATGGCATTTTAAAGCTCCTAATGTTCACGATTTTACTTGGGCTGCAGATCCTGATTATATACACGATTCTTTACAAGTGCCAGATGGACCAGTATTACACTTTCTATATTCAGGTGATGAAAAAATCCAAGAAAACTGGAAAAAATTGCAACCACAAGCGATTCAATTAATGCAGTTTTTTAGCGAAAATATTGGGCAATATCCATACGAGCAATATTCATTTATTCAAGGTGGCGACGGAGGTATGGAATATGCGATGTGCACCCTAATTACTGGTGGTTCTAACTATGGTGGTTTACTAGGTACGGCATCGCATGAATTAGCGCATTCTTGGTTTCAGTTTTTATTAGCATCAAATGAAGCAAAGCACGAATGGATGGACGAAGGTTTTACGAGTTATATTTCAGCATTTGCTATGAATTCTTTACGCGAAGAAAAAAGAGCAAACCCATTGTCTGGCTCTTATAGAAGTTATATAAGGTTAGCGAACTCTGGTTTTGAGCAACCGTTAACCACACATGCGGATCGCTATGCTTTAAATGGCGCATACGGAGCTGCAGCTTACAGTAAGGGTGCTGTGTTTATGGCGCAATTAGGTTATATTATTGGTGAAGAGAATTTAAAGACAACAATTAAAAAATACTTTAATGATTTTTCTTTTAAGCATCCGAAGCCTCTAGATATTGTCCGTACAGCAGAACGTATTACAGATCTAGAATTAGATTGGTATTTAATAGACTTTGCTCAAACAACGAATACAATTGATTATGGTGTAAAAACTGTTGAGGATAAATCGATAACGCTTGAGCGCATAGGTTTAATGCCAATGCCAATAGATCTTTCTGTAACTTATGTTGATGGTTCTAAAGAAGAATTTTATATTCCTTTACAAATGATGCGTGGTGAAAAACCAACCTCAGCAACAGTTATCAATGATTGGGCTTGGGCAATGCCAACCTATACGTTTGAGGCTAAAAAAGCTATAAAGTCGATAGAAATAGATGCTTCTCAGATGATGGCAGATGTTAATCGTGAGAATAATAGTTACACGAAGGAATGAATGGGTTGAATATTTATATAACAAAATCGTATTAAATTGGTCTGGTTTTTGCTTTTAATACCATTTTTCGTTTTTATACATTTTATTTTTAGACACACGCTCTCTATTATATAAAAGTAGATGTGTTTTATCTATTTGTTTGTTTCTGTAACCGAATAAATGAAAAATAGATTTAGCCATAAATTTTGTAACCGACAGGTTTGCTTTTAAAACTCCCAAACGCTTATTGTGCCATGAAATTCCGGGAAGTAACGTTAATAAACTGTCTGCCTTTATCTGTCTGAGTATTTCTGAAAGCTTAAGAAAAAATTTCGGTATTGGTCTTATAATAAAAAAACCGTCATTCCCAGATTTTTGATATAAGGGCATAAATAGTTTTGCACTATAATCTGAATATATATTCTTTCCGTTTGTGGTGGCTATTAAAGTTCCCCTTTTAATATTTTGAAAACTCTCAAATCCTTCTTCCATAGAAAACACCTCTTTAGATTGAATGTGATATTTATAAACGACTTCAAAAATTGAAGACATGCCTTTAGATACTTTTATTAATTCATCTTCATAATTATGATTATTATTAGACTTTAAATGTCCTGAATGTTTAAGGGCTAAATATATAAAGGCTTCACAGTTTTTTACAGCACCTGGATCTGTGTGTTGGCCAGATTCAAAACCAAGAGAAACATAGCCTAATGTGTTTAAATAACTTAATAGTGGCCCTTCTAAATATTCTTCAATACCTAAAACAACAGGAACAGGAAAACAACTTGAAAATTTTCGATTAATTAGAGCATCATTAATAGTAATAAACGGAAGTGTTTTACTAGAAGTGGTATGCAAATCTATAAAATAAATAGGCTTATCTGTGGATGTTAAAAGTTTATGAATAAAATAAAATAACTCTTTTTGTTCTTGTTCTTCTTGGTTCAGTTTTTTCTTGTGTTGTATCGCATTTAACTGGTTTTGCGTCCATAACCTATTCAGGTCAGATTCTAAAAAACGTTTATTCTTTTGAAGTGCTTTTATATTGCCATAAACTCCATAAATTTCTCCAGTAATGTCTTCCTCGTTTAGCTTTTTTAAAACATTGTTTAAGGCATCAACACCAGCAAATTCATTACCGTGGATACCTGCAAAAAACACAATAGTAGCACCAGGATATTTACCTTTTATATGATGAAAAATCCGTTTTGGAACTTCAACCTGTTTCTTTTGTGTTTTAAGACTTGTTTGCATCTTCTTTATAAATCACTCGACGTTAAAATTCCTAATAATTCTTTGTTTCTAACTACTGGTAAGCAATTAATGTTATGCGTTTTCATAAGTTTTTCAGCATCTTCCAAAGGCGCTTCTTGTGAGATCGTAATTAAATTTCTTGTCATAACATCCTTAACACATAAATGTAATTCTTTATCACCAAATTTAATTAAATCTGTCCATGTTAATAAACCCGTCAATTCCTTTTTGCTATTTATTACTGGCAAATGGTGTATGTTTTTCCATTTCATAATATTGCATACCAATTCTAAACTATCTTTTTGATCCACCAAAAGCATTTTAGTATTCATATTGTGTTTAACAATACGGCTAACATCTATTTTTAAATTCTCATCAGGATTAAATAACTCCCACTCATCGACGGTTTTATCTTTAAACTGGTGCTTATACATATAGGCTGTAATATTTTGTAAGGCTTCAAAATTGGTTTTATTCTTTTGAAGGTTTCTATAATTATCTACCATCCACTTTGATCCGTTTTTAGACTCTGTACGTTGCTTAATTATAGAAAGGTATTTATTAATATCTGCTTCATCTATATTAGCTTTTTGTAACCCCATTTTTGCAATTGGTAAAAACTCTTCAATAATTAAATCTTTGGCAGATATGAGGTTGTTATTCCATTTAAATTGTGTCTCCATGCCATTTCTTGCAGCTTTAAAGAAATTATTTTTCACATCCTTAAAGTCCATTTTCTCATGAATATTATCGTAACGCTTTGGCTGACCAAGCATTAAACCTACCCAAAATGCCATATTAGCAATTTCGTCAGTAAGTGTTGGTCCTGACGGAATATAACGACATTCTATTCTTAAGTGTGGTTTTCCCCCTCCTACTCCATAACAAACGCGATTCCATTTATAAACTGTACCATTGTGTAATTGTAAAGCTTTAAGTTTTGGTATTTCACCCTTTTCTAACTTTTCCAAGCTATCATCGTGCTTGTTAGAAGTTAGCAGACCTCTAAATCTAGAAATATGATCTTTAAAAATATCTGTTACAGTACCTTTTTCCCAATTGGCTCCAAAACTTACACGCGATTGTTTTTCATTAAAAATAAATGAATTAGCACGTGTATCAATACTTTGTGTAAACAAGGCTATTCTCGTTTCTGCCCAAAGTTCTCTTCCAAATAAAATTGGTGAATTGGCACAGTTGCTTAAAACTGGTCCAGCAATGGCTTGTGCCCAATTATATTTATCTACAAACTCATCTGGGTGAATCTGTAAGTGAGTTTGAAAACTTGTGTTGCAAGCCTCTAACATTACACTGTCGTGTATAAGGTTTAATTCATCAACCCCTTTTATGTTAATATAAAAATGTTCTCTTCGTGATGATTTTAAAGCATTATTTAGAACATGATACCTAGGTTTGTCTGTCATATAATTTTCTCCAATATGCTTTAGTCTTAAAGTTGGTAAAATGCCTGTTAGTACAATTTTTGAATCTTTTAATTTTGCCGCTTTTTGCGCTTTTTCTAAAAGCTCCTTAAGTTGAAGGTGTAATTCTGAAAAACATTTTGCTTTTAACTCTAAAGGATCAGAGTTTATTTCGAGATTGTATTTTCCTATTTCTGTAGTAAAATGTTTGTTACTAATAGCCTCTAATATTTCAACACTATTTGTGTTTGGGAAGAAATCATTTGTAACGACACAAAACTCTTGTTCTGCACCAATCCTTATAGGTTTTTTTTCAATTAAACCTTTTTTAAGCATTATATCTAAAGCTTCAAGATCTTTTACAAGATGATGAATATATAATGCTTTATCTTTAGGGCTTTTAAGTTGTTTAACCTCTAAATGTCCCATAATTAAAGCCTTTTATTAATTAATCTATGTAAGTTACTCTTAATAAAGAGCTTAAAATATGATTTTTATCATGGGTAAAAAATTGCGTTTATTAGGTGAAGTGAGATACAATTCTAATTTTGCACTTTCAAAGAATTAATACATGGTATTTAAATACGGTAAAAAAGATAAATTAAAAAGTAAAAAAGATATTGAGCTGCTTTTTACAGAAGGGAAAGCAGTTACGGTTTATCCATTACGCCTTATTTATCTTAAAACTGAATTTGATGACGGAAGTATTCTAAAAACTGGTGTTTCAGTAAGTAAGCGTCTCCATAAAACAGCTGTGGCTAGAAATCGTATAAAACGCCTACTTAGAGAAGCCTATAGGCTTAACAAACCGTTGTATTTTAACAATAGTTCAACACCTTATGCGTTTATGATTTTGTATCTTAGTAAAGATGGAACAACTTTTGATAAATTAAACTATAGTATGAAATCATTATTTGAGAAATTTAACAACAAAACTTCTGGCTAATGAAATCGATCTAGTTAAAATTATTATTACCTTATGTATTCAATAATTATTTTAAATATCAAAGATTCCATGTGGCTTAAAAAGCCAATAAAGATTGACACATGAAAAAAATACTACATAAAAAACTAATTATACCAGCATTGGCTATGGTCATCTTTTTTAGCGCAACAGCTTTTAAAAATAACTTCTTTGAAATAGCCAAGCAGATCGAAATATTTACCACTTTGTTTAAAGAACTCAACATGAATTATGTTGATGATACCAATCCTGGTGATTTAATGGATACTGCTATTAAAAGTATGTTAGAGGATTTAGATCCTTATACACAATTTTATAATGAGCAAGATGTGGAAGCCGCTAGAATAAATAATGCAGGCGATTATACTGGTATTGGAGCTAAGGTTTTAACCTTAAAAGATAAATTAGTTATTATAGAGCCATACAAAGATTATGCAGCAGATAAGGCGGGTTTAAAAGCCGGTGATGAAATTATTAAGGTCGATAATGTAACCGTTGCAGATTTTAAGGAAGATGCTGCTAATTTATTACAGGGAGCTGCTGGTACAGAAGTCAATGTTACTTATAAAAGACAAGGGCGAACCCATACTATTAAAATTATAAGAGAATCTTTAGAAATTAAAGCAGTGCCACACTACTCTATGGTAGATGAAAAAACAGGCTATGTGGTACTAAGAAAATTTAATAACAAAGCTTCGTCCGAAACCATTGGTGCTATTAGGGCTCTAAAAAATCAAGGAGCTACACAGTTAATTTTAGATTTAAGAGGAAACCCAGGTGGTTTGCTAAACGAAGCGGTTAACGTCACTAATATTTTTGTGCCCCAAAATCAATTGGTGGTGACTACAAAATCTAAGGTGAAGAAATACAATAAAACATATTACACCAAACATAATCCTATAGATACAGAAATTCCTTTAGTAGTATTGGTTGATGGCAGTAGTGCTTCTGCAAGTGAAATTGTTTCTGGTGCATTACAAGATATGGATAGAGCTGTTGTGGTTGGCACACGTAGTTTTGGTAAAGGACTGGTTCAAAGACCTAAACCTTTAGCCTATGGCACACAAATGAAAATTACTATTTCGAGATATTACACTCCTTCTGGTCGCTGTATTCAAGCATTAGATTATTGGAATAGAGATAAAAATGGAAAAGCAACACGAACCAAAAAAGAGAATTACAATGCGTTTAAAACAAAAAATGGGCGTAATGTATTTGATGGTGGAGGTGTACAACCAGATATTGAGGTTAAATTTTCTAAAAAAACACCAATCACAAAGGCTATATTAAATGAGAATTTAGTATTTAACTTTGCGACAAATTATTATTATAATCATAAAGTTGAAGATTTGAAGAGTTATAAACTTTCAGATTCAGACTTTAAAAAATTTAAAAGTTACTTAAAAACAACAGGTTTTAATTTTGAAACTAAAACTGAAAAAGCTTTAAATGAAGCAATTACAGTAGCAAAAGAAGAAGGGCTCGATGAGGTAATTAATTCTGAATATGATAATTTAACTTCAGCTTTACAATCGTACAAGTCTAAAGCAATTGATGGTAATAGTACCCAATTAAAATCTTTAATTACTGACGAAATCATTAAACGTTATTTCTATAGTGAGGGTTTATATACGTATTATACAGCCAATAACACGGAAATAAAAAAAGCGCTAAGTATTCTCAATAATCCATCACAATACGCAAGTATTTTGAGATAAAACATAAAATTCTTTATATTTAACATTATATAAAATTTAGAATTGTAAGAAATTTAAAAAAAACATTATCAAATTTTATATGTGACCATAAAAACTATATAAATTCACACATGAAGTCCCTACTTGTTTTTTTATGCTTGAGTTTTCAGCTTGCTTTTTCACAGCAAGAGCTGAAACATAAGGTATATTTTGAAACTGATAAATTCGATATTCCAGAAACTGAACACAGTAGATTACTACTTTTTTTGTCTGAAATAGAGAATATGGATATCGATAAAATTTCTATATATGGATTCTGTGATGATAGAGGAAGTGACACCTATAACTTAGTACTTTCTCAACAGCGCGCAGATGCAATTAAGTCTGTTTTTTCTAATAACGAAATTGATGAATCTGTAATTACCAACGTAGATGGTAAAGGTGAAATTTTAGTGAATATTGTACACGAAGAAAATCTGAGTAAAATACGTGGATTAAACCGAAAGGTAGAGATTATTGTAAAACCAGTTTATCCTCCAAAACCAAAAGTAATAAAACCAGAAAAAGAAAACCTAGAAGATGTATTAAAAGGTGAACTTAAAGAAGGAGATAAAATTCTATTAGAGAATTTATTATTTAGAACAGGTTATAGTTATTTGGTAAAAGATTCTAAACCTGTATTAGATCGTATTGCTAAAATATTAGCAGATCGTAAGGATATTTACTTTACAATAGAGGGTCATGTTTGCTGTACTCAAGGTAATAGAGATGCTGTAGATAGAAAGACTAAAAAAAGAAACTTGTCTGTAGCAAGAGCTAAATATATCTATGATTATCTCGCTAAAAAAGACGTAAAAAAATATAGAATGAAATACGTTGGTATGCGTCGTAAAGTGCCTTTGGGTGGTGAACCAGAGTTAGATAGACGTGTAGAAATATTAGTAACTCGTATTGTTAAAACTAGTGATTAAGTTTTAATCATTGCTACATGCGGAATACCATCTTCCAGGTACTCCTCTCCTACTTCGTGAAAATCTAAATTATTGTAAAACTGTTTCAAATACATTTGGGCAGAAATTCTAATAGTTGTTTCATTATAATGATTTTTAATAGCTTCAATTGACGCATTCATTATATCATAACCATATTTATGTTGGCGTTCATTTTCTGCAACCACTACTCTACCAATACTAGCTTCTTCAAAATAATATCCTGCTTTAAAAATACGTGTGTAAGCAACTAATTTTTCGGCATTGTAACCTAAAATGTGTAATGCTTTTTTATCTTTTCTATCAATATCTTGATACACACAATCTTGCTCTACTACAAAAACTTCACTCCTTAGCTGAAGTAAATCATATAACTCGTCAGTGGTTAATTCTTTAAACGTTTTTGTTGTTATATCTAACATTAGTCTTGTACAATTACTTCTTTAGGATCTTCTTTATTAAACTCTGGTTGAATGGTAACATGGTTAATATTAAACTCTATATGCAATACATTCTCAATATCTAAAAGCAAATCATTAAATTCTGTTGTAGAAATATTTTCTTTTAAATCTAGGTGTGCTTCTAAATGCAACTCATCATCACTTAAATTCCAGATATGAACATGATGTAGTTTACTAACTTTAGGTAATTTATTAACAGCTCCAACCACAGCTCTAATATTAATATTATCTGGTGTAAATAACATAAGCATTTTTGTAGAAGTTTTTAATAAATCGTAGCCTACCAAAATTAAATACAATGCTATTAATAAAGTTAATAGACTATCTACCCAAAAAAATTGATAGTATTTCATTAACAAACCACCAATTAACACCGCTACACTAGCCAACATATCTGTAAGTAAATGCAGATAAGCAGAACGCATATTTATATTATTTTTAGAATCTTTTCTTAATAATAAAACACTTAAACCATTGCCTATAATTGCCACAAAAGATAACCAAATTACTAAACCAAACTCTACTTCTTGTGGATTACTAAAACGTTTTATAGCTTCAATAATTAATAACACAGCGACAATAATTAAAGTGCTAGCATTAATAAAAGCAGCAAGGATTTCGGCACGTTTATAGCCAAATGTTCTGTTAATTGATGCTTTTTGTTTAGATAATTTAGAAGCTACATAACTTACCATTAAAGAAATAACATCACTAAAATTATGTAAAGCGTCGCTAAGTAGTGATAGACTACCAGAAACTAATCCACCAATAACCTGAGCTACGGTAATAACAATATTTAACACTATTGAAATTAAAAGCTTTTGCCCTTTTAAATCTTTATGGTTATGAGAATGTGAGTGATCCATTTAACACGATAATGGAATCTTATTTACTCTATTTTGATGACGACCTCCTTCAAATTTGGTTTCTAAAAATATATCTACCATTTTAATAGCTTGAGGAATCGAAGTAAAACGTGCCGGAATACAAATAATATTAGCATTATTATGTAAACGTGTTAATTCTGTGATTTCACTTGTCCAACAGACACCAGCTCTTACTTTTTGGTGTTTGTTTGCTGTCATAGCAACACCATTAGCGCTTCCGCAGATTAGAATACCAAAATCTACTTTTTTATCAGCAACGTCGTTTGCAACAGGATGTACGTAATCTGGATAATCTACACTGTCGTTTGTGTTTGTTCCGTAGTTATTAACAGTATAACCTTTAGCTTCTAAATGTGCTAAAATAGCTTGCTTATACTCGGTTCCAGCGTGGTCATTACCTATAGAAATAGTCATAATTTTAAAGTGTTGTTTAAAACCTTAAAGTTAATAATTGCTTATAAATAATCCGAGGGATTATACACTTAGTTATTTATAATATTTAAGTTTAATTAAGAGGTGTTATTCTTAGTAAATAGGCATTGTTAACATCCTATAGGTTTTATATTCATTACTTGTTCATATCTTCTCTTAAGTATTTAAAACTTTAATTAGGTTTATCTAATAAATTTTACAAACCAAAATACAGATGAGATAACCTAATTAGTTAGCTATTATTTTCTGGTGAGTTATTAGCTCACATTAGTATAGAAGTGAACAGTTTTTTAGTAAAAACATATAAGTATTTTCTATTAACATCACTTATTAACAGTTGTTCATAGTAATTAAAATATCCTTTAAAATGAGGGGTTTAGATATAAAATTATTGTTAACTACGTATTAAGTAATTCTGATAAGTCACTTATCAAAACAAAATACTATAAAGTTATAGTAACTATTAACACACAATAATAACCATCATTTTATTTTTTAAATTTTAAAAGAAAACTGATGATATGTATATATGTGTTGATAAGTAGAATTTTTTATATCTATTTAACATTGATAATTTATAAGTATTTGTTTTATATTTTATTATTGTAAGATAAATCTTTAAAATTTATATTATAAAAAAACTATTACTCTTATTTATTTTAATTCCTTTTTTAGGTTTTAGTCAGTTTTAAATAGGTCAAGATATTGATGGAGAAGATTTAGATGATCAGTCAGGTAGGTCTATTAGTTTAAGTGATGATGGAAATATTATTGCTATTGGATCTAATGCAAATAATAATTACACTGGGCATGTAAAGGTTTATAAAAACATATCCGGTATTTGGACTCAAATAGGTGATAATATTAATGGAAATTTACCTAATAGTATATCAGGATGGAGTTTAGATATACCTTCTGATAGTTCTATAGTAGCTATTATGACTCCTTTTAATGAAAATGGCCCAAATAACGCTGGAAGTGTTAAAATATATAAAAATATAAGTGATAATTGGACTCAAATTGGAAATGAGATTATTGGTGAATCTCAACTTGATGCTCAAAATTGGTTTTCATCTACTAATACTGTAAGATTATCTACAGATGGTACTATTGTAGCTATTGGAGCCTCTAATAATAGGGGTAATAGTTCAAGCCAATAATGGAAGTGGTCACGTAAGGGTTTATAAAAATACATCTGATGTTTGGACATTATTAGGTCAAGATATTGATGGTGAATTAGGTGGTACTGCATCTGGTGATCGATCTGGTTTAGGACTAAGTTTATCTTCAGATGGTATAATATTAGCTATTGGTGCTATTCGTAATGATGGAAATGTAATAGATTCAGGTCATGTTCGAGTATATAGTATTGCATCAGAACTTGGATTATTAGAAGTTATAGAAGATATTACTGGAAACACGAATGGAATTAGTATTACAGCAAGCCAATTAAATACTAT
>NZ_CAXBGB010000083.1:0-13490 GCF_963975125.1 uncultured Winogradskyella sp.
CATTAACTAATCCATTAACATTTCAATAAATCAATCAATATGAAAATTTCTGTTTTTATTATTTGTCTACTGTTTATTCCCTTTGCTTTTGCGCAAGTAACCACATCTAACATTAAGGGATTAATACTCGACGAAGAAAGTCAGCCATTACTAGGCGCAAATATTGTTGCTGTACACACTCCTACTGGCACAAAGTATGGAGCAGCTTCCAACGATGAAGGACGTTATAATTTATTAAACCTTAGAGTAGGTGGTCCTTACACAATAACAATTAGTTATGTTGGATTTCAGGACAAAGTATTTACCGATGTTTTTCTTACACTAGGTAAAACTCAAAATATTGATTACCAAATGACTCCAGATAGTGAGCAATTAGATGCTGTAGTACTAACGGTAAATACTTCTGGCACTTTCAGTAGCGATAGAACTGGGGCAGAAACTAGTGTGGGTCGACGAGAAATTACCAGATTACCTACAATTTCGAGATCTGCAGCAGATTTTACACGCTTAGAGCCTTCATCAACTGGCAACTCTTTTGGAGGTAGAAATGATCAGTTTAATAATTTTTCATTAGATGGTTCTATTTTTAATAATCCTTTTGGATTGGATTCTCCTACACCTGGAGGTCAAAGTGGAGCACAACCCATTTCATTGGATGCTATTGATCAAATACAAGTTTCATTAGCACCATATGATGTTACGCAATCTGGATTTACTGGTGCTAGCGTAAATGCGGTAACAAAAAGTGGTACTAATGAATTTCACGGTACAATTTATGGTTTTTCGAGAAACGAAAGTTTGACAGGAAATAAAATAGATGGTGATGATATATTACAACCAGATTTAGAGCAAAAACAATTTGGTTTTAGTTTAGGTGGTCCAATTGTTAAAAACAAGTTGTTTTTCTTTGTGAATTTTGAAAAAGACCAAAGAACCGATTTAGGAACAAACGGTTTCTTTCCGAACACAGGTTCTGGTGCTGCAGGTGAGTCTCGTGTCTTAGAATCGGATTTTCAATTAGTAGATAATATATTAAGACAAGTATCTATAGGGAACGGAGAGTTTTACAATCCTGGTGCTTATGAAGGTTTTACTTTTGATAGTAATTCGACAAAGGGTATTTTTAAACTAGATTGGAATATTAATGATAAAAATAGACTTGCTTTTATCTATAATTTTTTAGAAGCGTCAAGAGAACAACCAGCTCACCCTTCGGCACTCGGATTTAGAGGGCCTGGAGTTAATCAATTACAATTTCAAAATTCAGGTTACCAAATAAACAATAATATAGACTCTTTTCAGTTGGAGTTAAATAGTGATTTATCTGATGGTATAAGTAATAAACTTCAAGTAGGTTTTACACAATTTGATGATTTTAGAAGCCCAATGTCTTCTCCAGCTCCAACTATTACTATAACTAATGAAGGTTCCAATTATATTATCGCTGGTCATGAGCCATTTTCAATTAATAATGTATTAGACCAAAAAGTATTTCAGTTTACAAATAATTTAAATATTGTAGAAGGTGATCATACATTTACTGTAGGTGTAGCATATGAAAAATTCGAGTTCGATAACTCATTTAATTTAGGTTCCTATGGTGCTCAAGGGGTATTCTTTCCAACAGGAGATATACAATCTTTTAGAGATACAGCAGGTGACCCAATTGCAGAAGCGCAATTAGTTGCATTGTATCAAGGTTTATTTAACGATGCTATTGCTGCTAATTCTGCCCTCAATTCAGCTGGTTTAGGTAATCCTGGAGGTTGGGCATTAGCAGAAACCAATGTTGGTCAGTTAGCTTTTTATGCTCAAGATGAATGGAATATCACAGAAGATTTCAAAATAACGTATGGTGTTAGATTTGATAAACCGTTGTATTTTGATACAGCTACTAAAATTCAGGAAAACATTGATAGAAAAGGTGGTGTCTTTAATCCATCAGATTTTTCAGGTGGTACATACCAACCGAGTATAGATTATTATAATCCAAATACTGGGGAAATTACAAACTTAGACTCGACAACATTACCATCAAACGATATATTAGTTTCACCTCGATTAGGTTTTAATTGGGATGTAAATGGAAATAAGGCGACGCAAGTTAGAGGTGGAACAGGAATTTTCACAGGACGTTTTCCATTTGTATGGTTAGGCAACCAAGTACAAGGTGTTGACTTCTTTTTCTACCAAGTAATAGATCCCGATTTTAAGTGGCCACAAGTTTGGAGAACTAATTTAGGTGCTGATCACCGATTTGAAAGTGGTTTGACTTTAACAGCTGACCTATCTTATACAAAAGATATTAATGGTGCACATGTTCAAAACTGGGCTTTAAAAAATCCATCAGGAACTTTGCAAGGGGTTGATAACAGACCAACTTATTTGCCTTCAGATATATCTACAAATGAATTCGGTGATTCTACTAATGCTTATGTTTTTACAAATTCAGATAAGGGCAGAATCTTTAATGGTACTTTAAAAGCACAACAGACTTTTGGTACTGGGTTTTATACAAGTTTAGCTTACAACTATCTTAATGCTAAAGATGTCAATTCAATTGAAGCAGAAATTACTGGTGATGCTTTTGCCGGAAATGCTATTTCTGGAAATGCAAATGATGATGTTTTATCCTACTCTAAATATGGTGATACTCATCGTTTTATTGGTGTTGGTTCTAAGAAGTTTGAATATGGTAAAGGTAAATTTGCGACTACCATATCTACATTTTTTGAATATGCACGTGGAGGTAGATATAATTACACATATGGTGGCGACATAAATGGTGATGGTTCTAACTTTAACGATTTAATATATATTCCAACAAGTTCTGAAGTTCAACAAATGCAATTCTCAGGAGCAGGACAAGCGGATGCTTTTGAATCATTTATTAAACAAGATGATTATTTAAATGATAACAGAGGAAGTTATGCAGAGCGTTATGGAGCATTATCTCCTTGGAGAGGAAGATGGGATCTTAAGATTCTTCAAGACTATAACTTTAAAATAGGTGAGAAAACACATACTATTCAGTTTAGTGCAGATGTTCTTAATGTTGGTAACTTATTAAATAGTGAATGGGGAGTTGTAGAAGTACCAAATAGTGTACAACCATTAGGTGTTTCTGTAGATAGTAACAATGAACCAATTTACACATTCGATGGCAACTTAACTAAAACATTTAGTTCTGATGTTAGCTTATTATCTAGATGGCAAGCACAATTTGGAATTAGATATATTTTCTAATTATAAACCACATATAAATCAGTAAATTTGCGCTCTTATTTAAGAGCGCATTTTTTATGAATAAATTTAAATTTTTAGGACTTTGTTTTTTGTTTATTATAGTTGGATGTAAGACTGTAGAAATTAGAAAGGCATTAGACTCTAAACTTATTGAGACGTTCAAGTTTTCAAATGGAGATTATCCTAATATAAGTGTTCATAGAGGTGGAAAAGGTTTAATCAATTATCCAGAGAACTGTTTAGAGACCCTTCAATATGTTAATGATAGTATTTCTGCGATGTACGAAATAGACGTTGCACAAACTAAAGATGGTCAATTAATATTAATGCACGACAATTCTATTGATAGAACCACAAATGGAACAGGATTAGTAAAAGATTTAACTTACAATGAGATAAAAACCTACAGTTTAGTTGACGACCATGAAAATGTAACAGCTTTTAAAGTTCCGTTATTTTCTAAAGTTTTAACATGGTGCAAAACCAATACTGTTATTCTTACGGTTGATATTAAACGAAATGTAAGCCAAGAAGCTGTTATTAAAGCAATCAGAATGGCTAAAGCTGAAGATATTAGTATTATAATTACTTATGATGTCTTACAAGCTAAATCAGCTTATACTTTGGCTCCAGAATTATTAATTTCAGTTTCAGCCAGAAATCATAACGAATTTAATCGTTTGATGGAGGCTAAAATTCCAATGGAAAATATGTTGGCATTTACTGGGACTCGATTATCCGATGCTTCACTTTTTAAAAGATTACATGCAGAAAACATTGTTTGTATGCTAGGAACTTTAGGTAACTTAGATAAGCAGACAGAGGCAAAAGGTGATATATTATATAATAAATGGAAAAACTTAGGTATAGATGTGTTAGCCACAGATAGACCATTTGCGGCATATAATGCCATAAAATAATATTAGGATGAAATACACAAGATTAACAAAAGAACAATTTGAAGAATTACACCAAGAATTCATTAATTTTTTAGCAACACAGTCTATTACAGCTGATGAGTGGAAAGAAATTAAAACAAATAAACCTGAAGCTGCAGAACAAGAACTCGATGTATTTAGCGATTTGGTTTGGTTTGGAGTTTTAAGTAAAGTTGAATATCTAGAACACATTTCACCTCAACAAATTCATCTTTTTAAATGCAACGAAAAACAAATGCATTTAATCGCATTAAAAATTGATAAGGAAGCAATAGATTTTACAACCAAAGAGGGTTTTCAATGGTTAAGAAATAATTTATTATCAGATGATATCGAATTCTTTAATGCTAACAAACCGTATTCAGAAGATAAGCATTTGGATATTTTTAAAATGATTCAAACTGGTGCTGCAATTACAAAAGGAGAATTGTTTCAGTATTTTGTTAATCTAATTAAAGGTTAAATAAATAATTAGACTAAGATTTAGACCTGCTCAATAATTTAATTATTCATATCGTAAAGATTCAATTGGGTCTAGTTTAGAGGCTTTTACAGCAGGATAAAGTCCCGATATTACAGCTACAATAAATGCTATGGCTGTGGCACAAAACATGGCAAACCAAGGAGTAGAAAATTGAAGTCCGAAGCCTTTGGCAACTCCAAAACCAATAAGAATTCCGAGTAAAATTCCAAGAATTCCGCCTAATTGACCAATAATTATAGTTTCTATAAAAAATTGAAAAGCAATAGTTTTACTCTTGGCACCTAAAGCTTTACGTACACCAATTTCTCTGGTGCGTTCACTTACGGAAACTAACATAATATTCATTAATGCAATAGTAGATCCGAAAATGGTAATGATACTGATTACCCAAGCTGCTGTATATAAAACTCCAGAAATACTACCAATTCTATTAATTAAATCATCGCTTTTTACAATTCCAAAATTATTACTCTCAACCGGATTAAGACCTCTAATATTTCTAAAAATTATTATAGCTTCTTGTTGCGCTCCCTCTAACATCTCTTTTTTATCTACTCTAACACTTAAATTATAATTAATAGATGGTGAAGTGAAAATAGTTCTTACTTTTTGAATAGGAATAATAGCTCTTAAATCTTGGTTGTTACCAAATGTTGAGCCTTTTTCTTTAAGAACACCAATAACTTTAAATTTAGATCCTCTTATACTTATGGTTTTATTTAATGGATCTTCATCTGGGAAAAGAGCTTTTTTTAAATCACTACCTATTACACATACAGGATTACCATTAGTTACATCAAAAACATTTAAACCTCGACCAAATTCTAATTCTAAACCAGAATTTGATATAAAATATTCGTTAGCACCAATTATAGCAACTTCCGGATCCGTTTTTGTGTTTCCATATTTAACCTCAGTAGAATTTGAACCGAAAAACCAAAATCCAGTTTTTGTTCCGGGATAGTCAAATTCATCAACAAACTGTTTAGCATCTCTATAGCTTATAACAGGATTTATCTTTGTACGTTCTCGTTGCCTATGGCCACCACCTCCTGAAGATACACGCACAGTTAGCTCATATTGCCTTAGGTTAAAAGTATTTGCACCCATTGAAGAAAAATTACTAGAAATAGTGTTTTCTAAAGCAGAAACACCACTTAGAATACCAACCAACGCCATTATACCAATAGCAATAATTAAAACGGTTAAGACAGTTCTGAGAAGTTGACTTTTTATGGATGTAAAAGCAATTCTAATATTCTCTTTTGCTAATGAAAACATAGTTTTATCTAATGTTAGTTGGGTTGTATGTGATATAAGACTACTTAAACACTATAAAGTTACTATAAAATTAAATTATCTTGGCTTTGCCTCTAAAATTTATAATATTTTTGTGACCAATAAATTTATTTAAGATTCTACTTAACTATTACATCGAGCAAAGTAGAGATGTTACAATCTGTAAAATTTTAATATTTCTGGACTACACTCGAAATGACAGAGCGAAAAAAATAAAGTTTCACTAAAAAGAAATTCCTGTTTTTGCAGGAAATTAGCATGGCAAAAAAACCAAGTATTCCTAAAGGCACAAGAGATTTTAATGCAGAAACCGTTGCAAAACGTTCTTATATTATGGAAACCATAAAGGAGCAGTTTCAGGTATTTGGGTTTCAACCTATTGAAACACCAAGCTTTGAAAATTCAGATACTTTAATGGGAAAATATGGTGATGAAGGAGATCGCTTAATTTTTAAGATTTTGAATTCTGGAGAATACTTGAAGAAAATTTCTGATGATGATTTTAAGTCAAAGTCAGAAAATTTATTTACATCAAAAATTTCAGAAAAGGCACTACGTTACGACCTCACAGTTCCTTTTGCACGCTACGTTGTACAACACCAAAACGAAATAGAGTTCCCGTTTAAACGCTACCAAATGCAACCTGTTTGGCGTGCAGACCGTCCGCAAAAAGGACGTTTTAGAGAATTTTATCAGTGTGATGCAGATGTGGTTGGTTCAAAGTCTCTGTTCCAAGAAGTAGAATTTGTACAATTGTATGATGCAGTTTTCTCAGCTTTAAAATTAGAAGGTGTTACTATTAAAATAAATAACCGTAAAATCTTATCTGGCATTGCTGAAGTTATTGGTGCGCAAGATAAACTTATAGATTTTACTGTTGCATTAGATAAACTCGATAAAATAGGAGAGGAGAGGGTAAAAGACGAAATGCGTAATAAAGGTATTTCTAATGAAGGTATTTCTAAGCTTCAGCCCTTATTTACGCTTAAAGGTGATTTTGTCAATCAGATAGAAAGTTTAAAATCTATTTTGAGCTCTTCTGAAATTGGACTAAAAGGGATTGAGGAATTAGAATTTATTAACACAGCTATTTCAAATTTAGAATTAAAAACGGCAACCTTACAACTCGATGTAACACTTGCACGTGGTCTTAACTACTATACTGGAGCGATTTTCGAAGTTTCTGCGCCAAAAGGAGTTAATATGGGTTCTATCGGTGGAGGAGGTCGTTATGATGATCTCACAGGGATATTTGGTTTAAAAAATATAAGTGGAGTAGGGATTAGCTTTGGCCTAGATCGTATCTACTTGGTGTTAGAAGAATTAAATCTGTTTCCCGATACTATTACAGCATCAACGAAAGTACTGTTTATCAATTTTGGTGAGAAAGAAGCTATGGCTTGTTTGCTAGCTGTAACTAAGCTAAGACAGAAAGGTATAAAAGCAGAACTTTACCCAGATGCGGCAAAAATGAAAAAACAGATGAATTATGCAAACCGACGTAATATTCCTTTTGTTGTTTTAGTTGGTGAAGAAGAATTAAATACAGAAAGTTTTACGCTTAAAAATATGGAATCTGGTGAGCAACAAAAGCTTCAGTTTAATGAATTAATAGAAGTTTTTCAATAAAACCAATAGGTGTTATATATAAAAAAGTCCTGATAGAATCAGGACTTTTTTGGTTAAGAATTAAGATTTGGGGCAAAAAATTATTTCACTAAAACTTTTTTAGTCACTACTGAACCGCTTACAGTATATAACTTAATAATATAAGTTCCAGTACTTAAATTCTTAACTTCATATTCAGAGTAACCGCTCTCTGAAATAGCTTCAATTGTGTAAACAGATTGCCCTAATATATTAAATAGTTCAATCGATTTTACGTTTATAAAATTGGGGTTTATTAATACTATTTTTTCAATGTCGTTAGAATAAAGCACATCAATGTTGCTGATAGTTTCATCATCAATACCAAGTGATTCAGGAGTCGTATCGAATGTTATTTCAAAACGACCTAAATATTCACCTGCATTTAAGAACACTTCATAATCACTCTGTCTTAAATCGTGATAGATGTCTAATGCAATATCGTGTACATAAATGTTCATATCATTTGGTACATTTTCTAGAGCATCTATAGTTATAGTGTTTATACCATCTGTATTAGTTTTAATACCTAAAGGGTAAATCGTAGATACTTCAGCTTCATCACTGGCTTGGATAACATATTCTTCGCCATTTATTATCCAATACATATCGTCGATTTGACTTTCGTTCATTTTTGCATCATAAGCCCAATCTACATCAAGAGTTGCATTTTCATCAATAGCTAAAAGTAACTGACGGTGAACCGAATTAATAGAGTTAAACCCTATTCTAAATTTCATTCTAACATCACCTTGATTAGTATCATAATTAGTTTGAGATGTAACATTAGCATTTCTCATAAATACGGAACCTGAACCTCCTTCTTTCTGGAAAACACGTTGCCCATTGTTAAAGTTGATAGTACCAGTATTTTCACCTACAACAAAGAAACCTTGTCCTACCGGAATGTAACGTCCTGGTAATTTAGTTGGTGTTCCGCCAGTTGCTACATCTGGGTCATTAGTTCCATATGAAGCAGCTGCAACAGCACCTGAGAAGTTATAAGTTGCATAACCACCTTGGTAATCTGCTAAGTAATGAGAATTTCCTCCCCAATGTTCCCAGAAGTAAAGTGTACCACTAAGTAATGGTGTTGGGTCCGTAGCAGGATCATAGTCTAGCTCAGGACCATTATCTATAATAAATTGATTAGCATCAATTGCCGATGCGTAAGGGTTACCTACTAAATAGTCATTACCAGCATTTATGGTTAGATTAATATCTCCATTATTTGGTTTTCCTAGATATACATAATTCTGATCTGTTAATATTGAACCTGTTCCAGGTCCTTTCATGGTAAAGCCTTCACCAGCATTAATTGTACCTGCACGTCTTACATGTTGCCAAGCCGAATAATCATCATTAGGTTGGTTTGCAAACTTCCAAATCCAATAATCTGCAATTCCAATCGGATTGGTAGCAGTGCCATTATAACCAGAATTTAAGAAGTTTATTGGGTTAGTGCCGTCATACATAATATCTTGTACAGTATAGCTGTAATCATTATTAGCTAAATCTGTTTCGCCTACAGGTGCAGACCAATAATTGTACGTATAAGTATCTGCTGTACCTTGCTGATCGCGTTCTAACTCGCCACCACCAATAACATCTAAATCACTATCTGTAGATTGAATTAATTGAGACTCACCTTCAAGGTCAATCTTTCCAGTTAAACTTATATAATGAGAAACTGTTATACCATTACCAGAGTTTGTCCCTGTGTTTCCTGTTACTGTTAATTCATTAGCATCTACATAAAGACCTAGTACTTCTCGATTATCTGCATTTGCTACTGGTAAAGACGAATTATCTAAAGTTATATTATGCGATGTTTTAATAATATTCCAATCTATAGTCCTAGTCGGATCTACAATCGATGCTGAACCGGGAAGTGCTTGTACGCTTCCATTAGTCCAAGTTGCTTTTGTATCCCAATCCCCATTTTGAGTAGATTGATATGGCAACGGAGCCGTTTGTCTTCCAACAGTATTTAAATTTCTCAATGCCCCTTGTTTTCCATTACCAGAAGCGTCTTCTGTATTGGTATACGTATATATTGACATAGGGTAATAACCAGCTAGATCAGACCAAGGAATAGCATTAATGTCATTCTTCGTAATTGAGGAAGGTAGTTCGTTACCCATAACTTGCCCAGAATTATTAGAAATTTCTTGATTCATAATAAAACGTAATTGATCTTCGGACAAGGTTGTATCCCAAACGCGTACTTCATCTATATTTCCTCTAAAGTGTTGTGTTGGTGAATTTTTACCAGCTGCTGCAATAAAGAACGATTCATTGTTGACTATTGGTAGTGTTTTGTTAGCAGATATATCTAAAACACCATCTATATAAATAGAACATGCAGTACCATCATAGATAACAGCAACTTGGTGCCATTCATCGTCTGGAATATTAGTATTACTCACAGTGATTTGGTTACTACCATTTTTCCAATACATTTGAATTCGATTGTCGTCTATTATTCTTAGGTCAAATCCATTTGTAAAAGTCGTCGCTCTTTTAGAAAGGATTGATTTGGTTCCTGTATCTGCAGCATCTCTTTTTATCCATGCAGATATTGTGAAATTTGTAGGGTTTATGTCTAGCTTGTCTTCTATATCAATATAATCAACTACTCCATCAAAATACACTGAACGCTCAACGATGACCTGTGGCGCATAACCAAAAGTGATATATTTAGTGCCATCAAAATCGTAATCAGCTTCTAAATTTCCATTTCCGTCAGAAGTCATAACTCTATAATCTGCTGTAGGATCAAATACACCAGTACTAGATATAAACATATAATAACTACCTGGAGGTGTAATGTTTCTTACGGCATCTTCTTGCAGACGAATTTTAGCTGTTGGGATGTCTCCACCATTTTCAACAACTTTCCAAACACGTTGCATTGCAGTAAAGGTTACTTCTGTAGTTAATACTGGTGCAATACCAGAACTCATATTTACGGTAATAGTCGTTGAGGCTAGGTTTAAATCGGCTCCATTATTTCCCCAAACTAAGAATTGTTTGTTGTTTAAAAACGTTGGGTTACTTGCTTTATTAAGGTTGTTAGTGTCATAGATATCTGTTAACCCCATAGTAAGTACACCTTGAGTTCTGCCTGTTCCATCTAGAGTATTATTGATACTTCTAGATTGTTTTTGATTTAATTCTGATGCATCATCTCTTCCAATCCCAGCAATGTCGTAGCTATAACTAGAATTTACAGATTGATCCCAAATTACCGTACCATCACTATTTACATAGTCTTGTGATGTGCCATTTACACCAAGAGTAATACCATATTTAATGCCTAAATATGATTGTATTCTATTACGTTCTTGTGTTAGGTTTACATCAGACTTTCTAGCCGTGTACGTAATAACTTCTGCTACTCTTGCATTTAATGTCGCTTCCCAACCTTCACTTCGTCCAATCCACCATCTAGAATCGTCTGTATTCAGATATTCAGCTATGTCATTTTGAGTTGTTCCAATATTATTGGCATTGTAGTATAATTCTTGTTGTGTATTTGCACTATTGTTTCTAGTATTTATAATGCCTAAATTATCGTAGCTCGATCCTGTACCAATTTCTGCGACAGCATAGCCGTCTGATGGTGTTTGTCCTTCTGTATATGAATCATGAGCATAACAAATAATTTCTCCACTAACTCTACCAGTATAATCTCCAAATCCGAGTCCAGTTGCATCAGCAGCGGCAGAACCTAGTTGTGCATCACTACAAAACACGTCCATAAATCCAAAGGAATTAGTTATAGGAGTATCATCTGGTATTAAAACAATAAATACATCTTGGGTAAAGAATCCATAGTCTCCAGTTAAAAATTCTGAACTTGTATCGTCATGCGAAAAATCAGTATCTTCAGAAAATGAAGTGTATGTGTTATCAAATTCAATAACTGGATTGAAGTTAACATTTCTTGTTGTATTATCGTAGTAAGTAGGTGCTTGTGAACTTACTTGTACTCTTGCATCACTACCAAGACCTTGATCTACCCAAGCAGTAACATTTTGCCCACTTGTGTAACTCAACCCGTCATCAGCTTTTAACCAAAGGGCTAAGCCAGAAGTTACACCACCAGGACCAAAAGTGGGGTTAGGTGTTTCAGTTACAGTTACAAGATCTATTGCAATATCACTTCTATCATCACCGAGAACTTCTCCTCTTAGTCTTATTTTCACTGTCTGCCCAACATAGCTACTTAAATCTACGCTAATAGGAGTGAATGAAGAGTTAGGATCTGTTTGTGCATATCCTGAGGTTGTAAATACTGTATTAGAGTAGGTTAGACCATTGTCTGTGCTCAATTCAACAAATAAGTCTCCCATGTAATTTGTTGTACCATTATTTCCATGCATGTGATAAAAGAATGTTAACCTAGGGTTAGTTGTGCCAGTTAAATTAAAACAAGGACTTATTAATTGAGCAGTGGCATTAAGGTTGCTAGTAGCTTCAGTATAAATAAAATAGCTTCCATCTTGTGCAGCATCAGAACCAGTATTTAATGTTGGTGTTGAAGTATTTGTTCTTGACCAATCAAAATCATCTTGGGTTCCATTAAGATCTTGTGTCCATAGCCCAAAACCAGACTCAAAACTTTCTTGATAAGGGAAAGTTGAAACTGTTGCACCACAAGCACCAGGTGTAATTCCGTAACCTTGAATATTAAAATTGTATGGATTTTCGTTACTATCTCCATTTACAATACTAACTGTAGCAGTTCTTAAGCCTGCAACACTTGGATCAAATTGTATATTAAAAGTTGTACTCACTGAGGCCGCAACTGATGAAGCTGGTGAAGCAGTTACTGTAAAATCAGCAGCATTTGTTCCTCCTATAGTTATAGTGCCAATAGATAAATCTGCTGTACCGGTATTTTCAATGGTAAATGTATTTGTGTCTGTCGATCCTGTTACTGATATGGCACTAAACTCTGTGTCATCTGAAGTATTAGGCGTAATATCACCATCTGTAATAGTATTAGAATTACCTGTAATATTAATCTCCGGAGCAGGTGTATAACCAGTACCTTGGATATTAAAGTTATAAGGATTTTCATTACTATCGTTATTAGCAATAGAAATAGATGCAGTTCTTAAGCCATTGGCACTTGGGTCGAAAGTAATCTGAAATGTTGTTGATCCACTAGCACTTATTGTTGAGGATGGTATAACTGCTATACTAAAGTCAACTGCATTTGTGCCTGTAATACTCAAGTATGGAGAACCACCAGTTAAATTTAAATTTAATGTTCCAGTATTTTCAATTGTAAATGTATTTGTTTGTAATCCGGCAGCCGTAATAACATTACCAAAATCTGTATCGTCTGTAAATGAAGGTGTTGTATCACCATCAGCAATGCTATTTCCATTACCTATTATATTAATTTCTGGTGCCGGAGTATTTGAAATAATATTTACAGTATAATCTTCGACTTCTCCAAAATTTGGATTTGAACATGGGCCTGTAATAGCATTTGCATCATCCATTATAACACGCATACGAGTGGTTCCTAGTGTTGCTGTACCTGGTATAACAATATTTCCTGTTTGTAATGCTGCGGAATCTACACCAGCTGTAAATACAAGTTCCCCAGGATCACTAAAATCATAATTTTGGTTAAAGTCTATATACACAGCAAAGCCTTCTGTATAAACTGTACTAGCCCATAATGGAGTAATAGAAATTGGGTTAGTAGCATCACCTTGAGTTAAATCAGTAGAAATCGCTGTGAAATCTGAATAACCCGTTGAGGTTGTACCTTGAGTTGAATTATTATTTATACTACCCAACGTCACATTTCCAATATATTCATAACTATCATTACTTGCTACTGCAGTACAATA
>NZ_CAXBGB010000084.1:0-13263 GCF_963975125.1 uncultured Winogradskyella sp.
TGGACTATAATTTCTCCAGACTTATCGACTAACGACCCAGAGAAACAAAAACAATCTGAAAGTGGAGGACTGAGTATGGATGCAACAGGTGCTGAAAATTATACTACCATATTAGTAATTGAACCTTCAGAAGTTGAAAAAAATATGTTATGGGTTGGTACTGACGATGGTCGTGTGCATTATACAAAAGATGGAGGAAACTCTTGGACAGACGTTTCTAAAAATATTAAGGGATTACCAGCAGGAAGTTGGATTGCCCAAATTAAAGCATCAAATAAAAATAAAGGGGAAGCACTTTTAATAGCTAATGATTATAGGCGATTTAATTATACTCCGTATGCCTACCGAACAAAAAACTACGGAAAAACATGGGAACGTATCGTTGACGAAAATGATGTACAAAGCTACACTTTAGCTATAGTCGAAGATTTAATTGAACCTAATCTTATCTTTTTAGGAACTGATGATGGTTTATATGTTTCAATAAATGCAGGAAAGAAATGGACAAAATGGACGGAAGGCTTCCCTACAACATCAGTAAAAGATTTAGTAATTCATCCAAGGGAACATGACTTGGTTATTGGGACTTTTGGACGTGCAGCGTGGGTTTTGGATGATATTAGACCATTGCGAGAAATGGCAAGGAGTAAATCTGTAATTAATTCAAACATTAAATTGTTTAATCCACCAACAGCTTACCAAGCAGCATATCAGCAACCAACAGGTAGTCGCTTTGGTGCAGACGCAATGTATCATGGTGAAAATCGTGGTGAAGGTGCTAGTTTTTCATATTTATTCAATAAAAAGGAAATGCCAAAAGAGGATATAAAGGATGAAGATTCCGACAAAGATGAATCTGATGACTCAGATACAGACATGGATTCTGAAAAAGAGGACTCTAAAGTTAAATGGGATTCTTTAACACTTAAATTATATGATGGAAATCGTTTAATAAGAACTTTAAAAACTAAAACACCTAAAGAAAACGGAGTTTATAAATGGACTTGGTATATGGATGAAGCTGGAGTAAGCAGACCTTCTCGAAGAATAAGAAAACAAACCAGAGAATCTGGAGGTGTAAGCGTAAAACCTGGAACCTATAAAGCTGTTCTGCATTATGGAGACATGATGTCTGAAACTATAGTTACTATAGAATCTGACCCAAGATTAGACGTTTCTCAAAAGAATACAGATGAAGTATATGCTGCAGCTAAACAACTAGAGAAAATGCAAGAAACATCTGCAAACGCAGTGAAGCAACTTTTAGAGAGCAAAACTATTGCAGAGAAATATAAAACCGATTTAACTAAATTAGATAAAGTTGCTTATAAAGATCAAATAAAAGCTTCAAAGGAAATTGTAAAAGCAATTGATAGTCTTATTAATAAGTATTTGGGCAAAGTTGATAAGCGGCAAGGAATAACAAGAAACCCTGAAGTAACACCATTACAACGTCTTGGCTTAGCAACAAACTATGTGTACAATAGCCAAACAGGATTAACCTCAACTGAAACCACTTTAATTAAGCAAGCAAAAGATGCTTTAGATAAACTATTGGGTGAAACGAATGCGTTTTTCAGTAAAGAATGGAATGATTATAAAACTAGTACGAAACAGTTACAAATAAATCCATTTAAAGAAATTAAGATATTTAGTATTGATTAAGAAGAAGAATTAAAAGTTAATTTTATCATTCTAAATTTATTTTCAGAATCGTGAATAATCAGTTTAAGTTTATATGATCTTTAGAAAATGTAACAAATTGATTTTACAGGCATCTTTTATTCGATCAATTTAAGACTTCTATGGTCTTCAATCTTTATACGCTTACCAGATGTTAATATTAATCCCTCTTTTTTGAATTGAGATAAGATTCTAATTGCAGATTCCGTAGCTGTACCAACAATACTAGCATAATCTTCTCGAGAAATAATTATATTCAAATAACCTGTCTCATCTACACCAAAACTATCATGAATATAAATTAGTATCTCAGCCATTCGACGCTTTACAGATTTTTGCGCCATATTAACTAAGGAATTATCAGAATCTTTTAAATCATCAGCCATTTTCTTTAATACGTCCATGGTGAAATCTGCATTTCTAGACAAATCTTTCATAATTTCACTTTTTGGAATAAAGCACATTTCCATATCATTTAATGCCACAGCGCTTAGATTTGTAACTTGATTAGAAACTAATGAACGTTTTCCTAAAAGACCTCCTTTTACCACCAATTTCACAACCTGATCTTTACCATTTTCACTTAATTTGGTTAACTTACAAACCCCGTCTTTAACACAATACACTCCATTTAAAGTGTCTCCTTCTTCAAAAATAATTTGTCCTTTTTTATAGACCTTTCCTGTTTTACAAGCCGAAACACGCATCAATTCATCTCGGGTTAAGGATTTTAAAGAATTAAATTCTTTAACAATACAGGATTCACATTTACTCATACCAATTGATTTTTATAGCCATTTCAAATATAACTAATACATGACAAATATCATATTTTTAAATCCTATATTGTGTAATCTTTGATTTAGGTATAAAATGAGCAAATTAAAATGAAAAACAACAATTGTTTTCATTGTGGTGATAACTGTGGTAACCATATCATTACGTTTCAAGACAAAACATTTTGTTGTAATGGTTGTAAAACTGTCTTCGAAATTTTTAACGAAAACAATTTAACCTGTTATTACGATTTACAAAATTCACCTGGTGCAATTCCTAAAGAAATTGAAGGTAAATACGATTTTCTATCCCAAGAAAACATCATAGAAAAACTCACCGAATTTAGAAGTGATAGCATAGAAATTTCTACGCTTTACATTCCACATATACATTGTAGTTCTTGTATCTGGATTCTAGAAAACCTAAAGAAGTTGAATCCTAATATCTCAGATTCTCAAGTTAATTTTGGAAAAAAAACGGTTCGCGTCACTTATAATTCTTCTGAAACAAATTTAAAGTCGGTTGTCCTTTTACTAAGTTCAATTGGTTATGAACCTTATATTAGTTTAGAGGATTTTAAATCTAGAAAAAAGCATATCAACAGAACACTAATATACAAACTTGGTGTTGCTGGGTTTGGCTTCGGAAATATCATGTTTTTATCATTTCCTGAATATTTTGAAGTCAACGAGTTTTGGTTAGAACAGTATAAACCATTATTTCGATGGTTAATGTTTGCATTGTCATTACCTGTTGTCTTTTATTCTGCTCAAGACTATTTTATCTCTGCCTTTAAAGGTTTAAAAGCAAAAATTTTAAATATCGATGTGCCAATTGCTCTTGGAGTTTCTGTTTTATTCATAAGAAGCACTGTTGAAATCGCATTTGACCTAGGTTCTGGATTTTTTGATAGTTTAGCAGGATTAATTTTCTTCCTTTTGGTTGGAAAGTTTTTTCAACAAAAAACCTATGATTTTCTATCCTTTGAACGCGATTATAAATCGTACTTCCCAATTGCAATAACTAAGATTAATAAAGAAGGCTATGAGGAAACCATTCAAGTTTATGATATTGAAAAAGGCGATCGAATTCTTATAAGAAATCAAGAGTTAATTCCTGTAGATGGAATATTAATAAATGGCAAAGCTAAAATAGATTATAGTTTTGTTACTGGCGAGTCTCAAACACTTTCTAAACAATCTGGAGACAAACTTTTTGCTGGCGGCAAACAAACCGCAGGAGTTATAGAGCTCGAAGTTTTAAAATCTGTAGAGCAAAGTTATTTAACACAATTATGGAGTAACGATGTCTTTAACAAAAACAAGGAAGATGGCTTTACAAATATTACCAACAACATTAGTAAACACTTTACTATTGCTATTTTAACTATCGCAGTTATTGCAACAACATTTTGGTTGTTTACAGATGCCAGTAAAGCTATGAACGTTTTTACAGCAGTACTTATAATAGCATGCCCTTGTGCTATAGCACTATCTGCACCATTTACTTTTGGAAACTTATTACGCATCTTCGGAAAGCTTAAATTTTACATAAAAAATGCCAATGTTATAGAGCAACTTGCTCAAATTGACACCGTAATTTTTGATAAAACAGGAACAATTACATCTAATAAAAATAATAATGCTGAATATGATGGCGAATTATTGTCTAAGCAAGAATCTTTAGTCTTAAAAAATTCGCTCCGTGGCTCTAATCATCCATTAAGTAGAACATTATATACTATTTTAGAAGAGAATAATATTGTAACGCTCGACACTTTTGAAGAACATATTGGAAAAGGTATTACCGCAAAACATAAAAATATAAGCCTAAAAATAGGATCTGCCAGTTTTGTTGGAAACCTTAAAGAGGCCACAGTTTTAAATACTACAGTACACATTAGTAGTAACAATACCTACAAAGGTAAATACACATTTTATAATAGTTACAGAAAAGGGGTTTCTAAACTCTTTAATCAGTTAAAAAAACATTTTGATTTAGTTATTCTATCTGGCGATAATGAAGGTGAACTTGAAAACTTGAAAAAACTATTACCTGCTAAAACAAAATTAATCTTTAATCAGAAGCCAGAGGACAAATTAGAATTTATAAAATACCATCAATCTGAAGGTGCAAAAGTATTGATGATTGGTGACGGATTAAATGATGCTGGTGCTTTAGCTCAAAGTAATGCTGGTATTGCTATATCTGAAGATGTTAACGTCTTCTCACCTGCATGTGATGCTATTTTAGATGCATCTAAATTTAAGCAACTCTATGATTATATTTTAGCTTCAAAATCTGCTATAAAAATTATTAAATGGAGCTTTGTACTTTCATTTTTTTATAATATTATTGGGCTATACTTTGCAGTTACTGGTCAATTAGCACCTGTGGTAGCAGCTATACTAATGCCTTTTAGCTCTATTAGTATTGTTATATTTACAACAATTGCTACGAATCTTTTAGGACGAAAATTAAAATAAGTCTATAAAAACACTTCCTTTAGGGAAGTTTTTTTATAGACTTAGGAATAGGAAAATATTATTTGAACATGACAAAAATCATGTTTTAAAAACAAGTTCAACAGTAATTTTGAGCAATAACTTCAAGTAGGTATGAGTGTTATTTATATTTTACTAACTGTAAGCGTTATTGTTGGCGTCGCATTCTTTATTGTCTTTTTAGTTGCAGTAAAGTCTGGTCAATACGATGATGGCTATACACCTTCTGTACGCATGCTTTTTGAAGATGAGTTAGTAAAACCTCAAACTGAACAATCAAAAAAAACAAAAACTGACTAATTATATTTAATATGGAAATGCAACAATTCTATTACGATAATAAAATCGTTAAAAAATTCCTCTACGCAACTATTGTTTTTGGCGTTGTTGGAATGCTTGTAGGTCTTCTACTCGCTTTTATGTTTTTATTCCCAAATATGACTGACGGTATTTCGTGGTTAAGTTTTGGTCGTCTTAGACCACTACACACAAATGCTGTAATCTTCGCCTTTGTAGGTAATGCAATTTTTGCTGGAGTATACTATTCTCTGCAACGTTTACTAAAAGCTAGAATGTTTAGTGACCTTCTAAGTAATTTCAACTTTTGGGCATGGCAACTAATTATAGTTGGAGCTGCTATTACATTACCTCTTGGGTATTCTACTTCAAAAGAATATGCTGAATTAGAATGGCCATTTGATATTGCTATTGCCTTAGTTTGGGTCGCCTTTGGTGTAAACATGATTGGTACCATATTAAAACGTCGCCAACGTCACTTGTATGTAGCTATTTGGTTTTATATAGCAACTTTTGTAACCGTTGCTGTTTTACATATTTTTAATAGTTTAGCATTACCAGTAAGCGGACTTAAAAGTTATTCGGTATATGCAGGTGTTCAAGATGCCTTAGTACAATGGTGGTATGGACATAATGCAGTTGCATTTTTCTTAACCACTCCTTTCTTAGGTTTAATGTATTACTTTGTTCCTAAAGCAGCAAATAGACCTGTATATTCTTATCGCTTATCCATTGTTCACTTTTGGTCATTAATCTTTATATACATCTGGGCAGGACCTCACCATTTATTATATACAGCATTACCAGAATGGGCTCAACATCTAGGTGTGGCATTCTCTATTATGTTATTAGCGCCATCTTGGGGAGGTATGATTAATGGTTTATTAACCCTACGTGGAGCTTGGGATAAAGTTCGTACAGATCCTGTTTTAAAATTTATGGTTGTAGCCATTACAGGTTATGGTATGGCAACTTTTGAAGGCCCAATGCTATCTCTAAAGAATGTAAATGCTATTGCACACTTTACGGATTGGATTATAGCTCACGTTCACGTTGGTGCCTTAGCATGGAATGGTTTCTTAGCCTTTGGTATGATCTATTGGTTAATCCCAAGATTATTTAAAACAAAACTACACTCAATTGGTTTGGCTAATGTCCATTTTTGGATAGGCACTTTAGGTATCATATTATATGCTCTACCAATGTATGTTGCAGGTTTCGCACAAGCTAGTATGTGGAAACAATTTAATCCAGATGGCACATTAGTTTACGGTAACTTTTTAGAAACTGTAACAGAAATAATGCCTATGTATTGGATGCGTGCTATTGGTGGTACATTATTTATTATAGGTATGCTCATCTTAGTATATAACGTCATAATGACCGTTGTAAAATCTGAACATAAAGTAACAGATGAATTAGCTGAAGCACCAGCATTACAGCGTGTATCTAAAAAACGTGTAGCAGGAGAAGGCTGGCACACCTGGTTAGAGCGTAAGCCAGTTTTATTAACTATATATGCAACTGTAGCTATTTTAATTGGTGGTATCGTTCAGATTATTCCAACTATTGTAGTAAAATCTAACATCCCTACTATTAGTAGTGTAAAACCATATACTCCTCTAGAGCTAGAAGGTAGAGATCTTTATATTAGAGAAGGATGTGTAGGTTGCCATTCGCAAATGATACGTCCGTTTAGAAGTGAAGTAGAGCGTTACGGTGAATATTCTAAAGCTGGTGAATTTGTGTACGACCATCCTTTCCTTTGGGGAAGTAAACGTACAGGACCAGATTTACATAGAATTGGTGGAAAGTATTCTGACAACTGGCACTTTAACCACATGTACGACCCTCAAAGTACGTCGAGTGGATCAATTATGCCATCTTATAAATGGCTAATTGTAGGTGAAGGCAGTGAATTAGATAAGTCATTTACTGAAAAGAAAATGGAAGTTATGGTCACACTAGGCGTTCCATATACAGAAGAAGAGATTGCAAATGCTCAAGCTTCTATGCTAGAACAAGGTACGAAAATTGAAAAAAATCTTTATAACGATCCAGATTTTGTAACATCTTATGAAGCTGATAAAGCAGCAGGTGGAGACCAATTTATAGAAATGCGTAATCGAGAAATAGTTGCAATGATTGCTTACTTACAACGCTTAGGTACTGATATAAAAGTAAAAGATATTATTAACGAAACTGCTCAAAACTAAGTATATCATGCTAAAATTTGTCAAAAACCATATGGAAAGCATTACAGGTATAGAAATATACCCTATAATTTCTCTTCTAATATTCTTTATATTTTTTGTAGTACTCTTTTATTGGGTAATTACAGCTAAGAAAGATTATATAACCACTGTTAGCAACTTACCATTAGATAACGAAAACGACACCCTATTATGAGAAATTTAATTCCATCATACATTAGAGTACCATTAATGTTTTTTATTATTGCCGGACTCGTAGAGTACTTTGTAGATTCAGGTGACCAACCTGCCTTTATAGAGCAACCAATAATCTTATTATTCTTATTGCTTGTATTCTTAGTAATTATAGCTATAGAAGGTATTGTTGGTTCAATAGATAATATCCTTTATCAAAGTTTAGAGGAAAAAGGAAAAGAACGGTATTTAGCCTCAAGAACTAAAACTCCTCAATTTAACAAGTTAAGCACACTTTATTCAAAATTAGTAGGAAAAAGTAAACCTATTGAAGAGGAAGGTGAAATTATACTAGACCATAACTATGATGGCATAAAAGAATTAGACAATGATCTACCACCATGGTGGGTTTACACCTTTTATCTCTCTATAGTTTTTGCTGTTGTATATATGGTGCGCTATCATGTTTTTAATGCCGATGACCAATTTGTAGAATATGAAACAGAATATGCTGAAGCCAATCGTGCTATTAAAGAATACAAGAAAACAGCCAAGGGGTTAGTGGACTATAATACGGTTGAGGTATTAACTGAAACTTCAGACTTAAATGCAGGAAAAACCATATATGAAACTAATTGTGTGGCTTGCCATAAAGCTGATGGAGGAGGTGGAATTGGACCAAATCTAACAGACCAAAATTGGATTTTAGGTGGTGGTATTAAAAATGTGTTCAAAACTATTTCTGAAGGAGGACGAGACGGTAAAGGTATGGTAGCATGGAAATCTGAATTAAAACCTTTAGAAATAGCACAGATATCAAGTTACGTCTTACAATTTAAAGGGACAACACCAGCAGAACCAAAAGCAGCCGAAGGAGATATTTGGGTAGAATAAACAGAAAAGAATAGATCAAAAACGATCTAACAATTACTGAAACTGCTCCAAAAGTAGTTTCTAATAACTCATCTAAGCTATTTAAAAATGGAAGCTCCAGAAAATGAAGTTTTTCGAGATTCAATAAGCACCATTGATGAGAATGGTAAGCGTAAATGGATATTTCCTAAAAAGCCTTCAGGATTTTTTTACGAAAAACGAAAATTAGTAAGTTACTTCTTATTAGTCTTCTTATTTACTGCACCTTTTATTAAAATTAATGGCAACCAATTTCTTTTATTTAACATATTAGAAAGACGTTTTAATATTTTTAGCTTCCCTTTTTGGCCACAAGACTTCTATTTATTCGTTGTCTCTATGCTAATTGGTGTTATTTTTATAACACTATTTACAGTTGGTTTTGGACGTATATTTTGTGGATGGATATGTCCGCAAACCATTTTTATGGAAATGGTTTTTAGACGTATTGAATATTGGATTGATGGAGATCGAAACAAACAAATGCGTATACAACGTCAAAAATGGGATGCAGAAAAAATCAGAAAACGCCTGCTTAAATGGTTCATCTTTTTAGTAATTTCTTTCTTAATTGCTAATGTGTTTTTAGCCTATTTAATTGGTGGAGATCAACTTCTAAAATATATTATTGAAGGCCCTTTTGAGCATATGGGCACACTCGTTCCATTATTAATATTCACAGCCGTATTCTATTTTATTTTTGCTTGGTTTAGAGAACAAGTCTGTATTATAGCATGTCCTTATGGACGTTTGCAAGGAGTACTATTAGATAATAAGTCTGTTGTTGTTGCTTACGACTATAAACGTGGTGAAGCAGAAAATGGCAGAAAGAAATTTAGAAAAAAAGAAGATAGAGAAGCATTAGGCCATGGAGACTGTATTGATTGTGTACAATGTGTAAACGTTTGTCCTACAGGTATAGATATAAGAAATGGCACACAATTAGAATGTGTTAACTGTACAGCATGTATAGATGAATGTGATGACATAATGGAAAAAATAAACCTGCCTAAAGGTTTAATCCGTTTTACTAGTGAAGATAATATAGAGAAAAAAAAGCCCTTTAAACTTACAGCGCGTTTAAAAGGGTACATTGCTGTATTAATAATATTAATTGGAGTATTAGCAGGAATGCTCGCATTGCGAAATGATGTTGAAGCCAGAATCTTAAGATTACCAGGCCAACTTTACGAACATAAAGACAATGGTATTATTAGTAATGTTTATACCTTTAAATTGGTAAACAAAACCTCTAAAGAAATAAATGATTTAAGCTTTAAACTAAGAGGATGGGAAGGTACAATACATATCGTTTCCACGTCTGAAACATTTATTGTTGAGCCACAAGGTATCGCAGAGGGTACTTTATTTATAGAGCTGAAGCAAAGTGATTTGTCTGGAGATAAAAATAAATTGAGAATTGATGTGTATAGCAAAGGTGAATTAATAGAGACTACTAATGTCGGTTTCTTAGGCCCTCGAAGTTATAATTGATTTTAAAATAAATTAATGCGATCCTGAGTTAAGCTTAGGATAGTAAATTTAAAAAAAAGAGTCCTGTATACTCAGGAAATAAAGAGATGAAAATAAATTGGGGAACAGCTATAGTTATTTCTTTTGTATGTTTTATATCATTTATTATGTACTTCGTTATTAATATGAGTACAAATAAAAAGTATGATCATGATTTAGTTGTTGAAGATTATTATCAACAAGAACTAAAATATCAAGAAGATATTAATAAAGAAGAGAATGCAAAAGACCTCGCATCAAATGTAAGTTGGCAAAAAACCAATGAAGGTATAATTATCAGTTTTCCAAAAGATTTAGAAAGTAATAATATTAAAGGTAAAGTGTTCCTATATAGACCATCTAATAAGCAATTAGATATTGAAATTTCTATTTCATTATCTAACCACAATTTGCTCATACCTGACAATAGTTTGTTAGATGGTCGTTGGAACATTAAAGTCGATTGGACTTATAAAAATCAAGATTATATGTACAAAACAGATATTATATATTAAATGTTAGTATCTGCACTCATATTAGGTTTATTAGGAAGTTTACACTGCGTTGGTATGTGTGGCCCTATTGCCTTTATGTTGCCTGTAGATCGCTCTAACTCGTTTACAAAAGTTAGTCAAATTGGAGTTTATCATTTTGGTAGGTTACTAGCTTATAGCTTATTAGGTTTCATTTCTGGCCTAATTGGAAAAAGCCTTTACATCTTTGGTATTCAACAACAATTATCAATTGTAATCGGTGTTTTAATGATTGTTTTGGTTTTAATTCCTTATAAAACTTTGGGTAAATACAACTTGTCTAGACCACTAAATAAAATTATTTCAAAAGTAAAATCATCACTAGGTAAAGCTTTAAAAAAGAAATCCGCAGATACTTTTTTAACTATTGGTTTTTTAAATGGCTTCTTACCATGCGGATTAGTTTATATGGCTGTATTTGGTGCTATTGCAACAGGTAGTTTGTTAGAAGGAAGCTTGTATATGGTTTTATTTGGACTTGGTACTATTCCTTTAATGACCACAGCGATCTATTTAGGTAAATTTTTAAACACTACTATAAAGCAACGCATCCAAAAAGCGATTCCTGTTTTCGTGGTTATTATTGGAGTTTTATTTATTCTTCGTGGTTTAGGATTAGGGATCCCTTACCTCTCTCCATCACTATTAGTTAAAATGACTACTAGTGCTATAGAATGTCATTAAAAAATACTCTAGAAAATGAACAAAAACTCGCATAAATTGCAATTGAGCAGAGATGACATGAAACAATATGGCTATCAGGTTATTGATGCAATTGTAGAACATTTTGATACAGAACATGAAAAAAAACCTGTAGCCTATGCTTCAAGAAAAGAAATGGATTCTCTATTTAATATGGAGATACCCAAAGAAGCAACTTATTATCAAGATGTTTTAGATTTTGTGGTAACAAAAGTCTTACCAAATAGCAATATTGTATCGCATCCAAAATCTTACTCTTTTGTACCTGGACCCAGTAATTATGTAAGTGTAATGGCAGATACATTAGCAACGGGATTCAATATTTTTTCTGGAGGTTGGGCAGCTTCGCCTGCTGCTGCAGAACTAGAAATAGTAAGCATGAATTGGTTATTGAAACTCTTTAAGTTTCCTACAAAAAAAGGAGGAGGGATTTTTACAAGTGGAGGTTCTATGGCTAATCTAACAGCACTAGTAACAGCCAGAAGACAATGCTGCGGTGATGATTTCTCAAAGGCTAGCATATACATGTCAGACCAAGCACATTCATCAAACATTAAAGCGATACGAGTTCTCGGCTTTAAAAAAGAACAAGTAAGAATTATACCTACAGATATTGAGTTTAAAATGTCTATTAACAAACTAAAAAATGCAATAGCTAAAGATAGGTTAGAAGGTCTCCAGCCGTTCTGTATTATCGCCTCTGCTGGCACTACAAATACAGGAAGTGTAGATCCCTTAAATGAAATTGCTAAAATATGCAAAGCAGAAAAACTTTGGTTTCATATTGATGGTGCTTATGGAGCTGCTGCTTTTTTATCTAAAAAAGGAAGTCAATTATTAAAAGGAATTGAAAAAGCAGATTCGCTAACTATAGATCCTCATAAATGGATGTATCAACCTTATGAGATGGGCTGTTTACTAGTTAGAAACCATAAATGGTTAAGTCAAGCTTTTAGTGAGAAACCAGAATATTTAAGAGATATTGAAGGTAACACATCTGAAATTAATTTTTATGATCATGGTATACAACTTACACGACGTTTTAGAGCTTTAAAGTTTTATATGTCTATGAAAACCTTTGGTCTTAATGCCTTTAAAAAAGCGGTCACTTATTCTATCGATTTAGCAGAAGAAATAGAGGACTATTTAAGAAAAAGTGCAAACTGGGAAGTCATTTCACCTGCTACTTTGGCTGTTGTAAATTTTAGGTACAATCCTATTGGCAACTCTTATTCTGAGAGAAAAATAGATGCTATTAACCAAGAAATTTCTAAAAAAATAGTTGCTTCTAGAGAAGCCTTACTTGTCACTACTATATTACAAAATCAAGTGGTTTTACGAATGTGTTTAATTAATCCAAGGACAACTATTCAAGATGTAAAGGAAACATTAAATATCTGCATTCATTTTGCTGAAGAAAGTGTTTAACCTCTAATTTTAACATAATGTTAATTAAGACATTTATATCCTATTTAATAAATCTTAGTACCTTTGTATTTATAAATTAACATTTATGTTTTCAAAAGCTTGCGAATACGGAATTAAAGCTACAATTTTTATAGCAACACACTCTTATCAAAGACAACGTGTCAGTCTAAAAGAGATTGCTAAAGAAATAGATTCTCCTGTAGCCTTTACCGCAAAAATTCTTCAAAACTTAGTGAGGCATAATATTATTAACTCTATTAAAGGTGCTTATGGTGGTTTTGAAATTGAAAAAAATAAAATTTCAACAATCAATTTAGCCCAAATTGTAAATGCCCTAGATGGAGACCAAATATATACTGGTTGTGGTTTAGGTTTGCACACCTGTGATGAAAAACGCCCTTGTCCGGTACACGATAAATTTAATGTCATTAGAACTGAACTTAAAAATCTGTTAGAAAACACAAACCTAGAACAGCTTGCTTTAGACATTAAATCTGGAGTTTCATTTTTAAAAATATAAAAAAAATT
>NZ_CAXBGB010000085.1:0-13002 GCF_963975125.1 uncultured Winogradskyella sp.
GGAAACTACGGAACAAAGGAAGATGAAGTAGAATCTGATGATGTAAAAATAGCAGGCTTAATTTGTAAAAACTTCAGTTTTGAATATTCAAGACCTTCAGCAGATAGTTCTTTAGAAGAATTCTTTGAAAAGTATAATACTTTAGCCATCGCTGATGTAGATACAAGAGCATTGGTGAGTTATATTAGAGACAATGGAGCAATGAATGCTGTCATCTCTACAGAAGTAGATAATATAGAAGGTCTTAAAAAGCAGTTAGCAGAAGTACCTTCTATGGAAGGTTTAGAATTAGCCTCTCAAGTATCAACTAAAGAGCCATATTATTATGGTGATGAAAATGCAACCTATAGAATTGCAGCTTTAGATATCGGAATTAAAAAGAACATTCTTAGAAATTTAGCAAAGCGAGATGCTTACATTAAAGTATTTCCATACAATTCTAAGTTTCAAGATTTAGAAGCGTTTAAACCAGATGGCTATTTCTTATCTAATGGTCCTGGTGATCCAGAACCTTTAGTTGAAGCGCAAGCTGTGGCAAAAGAGATCATAGCAAAGAACAAACCCTTATTTGGGATTTGTTTAGGTCACCAAGTCATTGCATTAGCAAATGGAATTTCCACCTATAAAATGCATAATGGTCATAGAGGTATAAATCACCCAGTTAAGAATTTAGTGACAGGAAAAGGTGAAATTACATCGCAGAATCATGGGTTTGCTATTAATAGAGAAGAAACGGAGGCAAATGCTAATGTTGAAATTACACATGTACACCTTAATGATCATACAGTAGCAGGAATCAAATTGAAAGATAAAAATTGCTTCTCAGTTCAGTATCATCCTGAAGCAAGTCCTGGACCAAATGATTCTGTGTATTTGTTCGACCAGTTTATAGAAAACATTAAGAACAACTAGTATAAAAAACGCAATAAAAGACTCCTTTTATTGCGTTTTTTAAGTTACGAAAACATTATAGTTAGTATTAATCATAAATATGATTTTTGTTCTGTTTTAAGCTATAGATTTTTGTAATTTTGATACAAATCAACATTAAAAAAAGATAAAATGAGTATTATAATTAATGTACACGCAAGACAAATTTTAGACTCTAGAGGAAACCCAACTGTAGAAGTTGATGTCACTACAGAAAACGGAATTATGGGAAGAGCAGCTGTGCCATCTGGTGCTTCTACAGGTGAGCATGAAGCTGTAGAGTTAAGAGATGGTGGTGACACCTACATGGGAAAAGGAGTTTTAAAAGCTGTAGAAAATGTTAATACTGTTATTGCTCAAGAATTATTAGGCGTCTCAGTGTTTGAGCAAAATGCTATCGATGAGATGATGATTGAATTAGATGGTACACCAAACAAATCAAAATTAGGAGCTAATGCTATTTTAGGTGTGTCTCTAGCGGTTGCAAAAGCTGCTGCTAATGAACTTGGCATGCCATTATATAGATATGTTGGTGGAGTTTCTGCAAATACGTTACCTGTACCAATGATGAATATTATTAATGGTGGCTCTCATAGTGATGCTCCTATTGCGTTTCAAGAGTTTATGGTAATGCCAGTTAAGGCAAAAAACTTTACGCATGCTATGCAAATGGGAACTGAGATTTTTCATAACCTTAAAAAAGTGTTGCATGATAGAGGTTTAAGTACAGCTGTTGGAGATGAAGGAGGTTTTGCTCCTAATTTAGCTGGTGGAACAGAAGATGCACTAGATACTATTAAAAAAGCAGTAGAGAAAGCGGGTTATAAGCTTGGTGACGATGTAATGATTGCTTTAGATTGTGCTGCGGCAGAATTTTATAAAGACGGTAAATATGATTATACACTTTTTGAAGGAGATACAGGAGTTGTAAGAACAAGTAAAGAACAAGCGGATTATTTAACAGAGCTAGCTTCTAAATATCCAATTATTTCAATTGAAGATGGAATGGATGAAAATGACTGGGATGGTTGGAAAGACCTAACTGAACAAATAGGAGATAAAGTACAATTAGTTGGAGATGATTTATTTGTTACTAATGTTGAGCGCCTATCTCGTGGTATTGATAATGGAATTGCAAATTCTATTTTAATTAAAGTAAACCAAATTGGTACACTAACAGAAACTATTGCAGCAGTTAATATGGCACATAATGCTGGTTATACGTGTGTAATGTCTCACAGGTCTGGTGAAACAGAAGATAATACGATTGCAGATTTAGCTGTAGCTTTAAATACTGGGCAAATTAAAACAGGTTCTGCATCTCGTAGTGACCGTATGGCAAAATACAATCAATTATTACGTATTGAAGAAGAATTAGGTGATGTAGCTTATTTTCCTCAAGAGAATGCTTTTAAACTGACGTAAGCTTAAACTAATTTATTAAAAATATTTTTAAAGCCTTTCAATGTTGAGAGGCTTTTTTTATGCAATTAATCAAAAGAATATATAATTCCATTAGTCAATTCGTATTGGGTTTTAGGAATATTAGCAATAGGATTTGCATCAAAATTGTAGCTAAACGACGTTCTAAATGCTAAGTTTTCAAATATTTTAAAAGCTAACGAAGCTTCACTAGAAATTCTAAAATCAGAGAATTGTTTAATTAAGGGTTGATAATAGGTCGTGCTAACAATGGATAAGTTTTCTGTTGGGTATAAGCTACACGAAAGGTAAGCACTTCCTCTAAAGTCTCTTAATATATTAATTGAACGTTCTAAAGTTTCTTCATGTTCATACATAAAAAGGGTGCCTAAATAATATCTAAAGTTTTCATTTTTAGAAAGCTTAAATCGAGGTCCTAAACCAAGTAACCCTCTAAATTTTATATCAGATATAGCATCATACTGGCTTTGAACAAAAGCTTCAAGTTTTATACGATCTCCAAGTTTTCTGTTATATCGAAAATGCTGTATACCTCTGTTTACAAAAGAGTTGTCCTCAATTTTCTGTAAATTAATATCATTAATAAATAGAAATAGATTCTTCTCAGTGTTATATTGAAGTCTTATTCGATTTGTGATTCTAAATATAGAATTAGTGTTTTTTATTAAACCCAAATCTAAACTTGCAGAACCAGACCATTTAGAAGAATCAGAGACGTGTCTTAGGGATTCTACATTAATGATTTGAGCACCACAAATTTGGGAAGAACTACACACTATAAGGAAAAGAAGTATTATTCGAGTCATTTTGGGTTAAAGCTAAATGATGATACAACAATATATCATTTTTTAGAGAGATAAATCTAAAATAACTAACAATTGTTATTTACTTTTTAGAAGTGTTAAAACGGTTATAATTCTCCTTCCTAAATCGTTTGATATTTCGTAAATTTGTAATCCTTAAAATAAAAACAAACAGTACACATGTCAGATAAAGCCACACTAGAAATTAATGGAGAAAAGTATGATTTCCCGATAGTAGTAGGAACAGAAAATGAAGTTGCTATAGATATTAAAAGTTTAAGAAGTTCAACTGGCGGAGTTATTACGATAGATCCAGGTTATAAAAATACTGGAAGTTGTGAAAGTGCAATAACATTTCTTGATGGTGAAAAAGGCATACTGAGATATAGAGGTTATTCTATTGAAGAACTAGCTGAGAAAGCTGATTTTTTAGAGGTGGCTTACTTATTGATTTTTGGTGAATTACCTACACAAGAGGAATTAGATAAGTTTCATGAAGATATAAAGTCGCATTCTGTTGTAGATGATGATATAAAGAAGATTTTAGATGCATTTCCAAAATCTGCACATCCAATGGGAGTATTATCATCTTTAACTAGTGCTCTAACTGCTTTTTACCCTACTTCAGTAGATGTTAATTCTGAAGAAGCCATGTATAATTCTATTGTTAGAATTTTAGGTAAATTCCCTGTATTGGTCGCTTGGACGATGCGTAAAAAGCTTGGTTTACCACTAGATTATGGAGATAACAAGTTAGGCTATGTAGAGAATGTATTAAAGATGATGTTTAAAAGCCCAAATGACGAATACGAACAAAGCCCTATTTTAGTAAACGCTTTAGATAAATTATTAATATTACACGCAGATCATGAGCAAAACTGTTCTACTTCTACAGTAAGAATAACAGGCTCATCTCATGCTGGTTTATTTGTATCGCTTGCATCGGGTATTTCAGCACTTTGGGGACCATTGCATGGTGGTGCAAACCAAGCAGTACTTGAAATGCTTGAAGCCATTAAAGAGGATGGTGGTGACACTAATAAGTATATGGCAAAAGCTAAAGATAAAGAAGACCCTTTCCGTTTAATGGGTTTTGGTCATCGTGTCTATAAAAACTTTGATCCAAGAGCTAAAATTATTAAAGTAGCTGCAGATGAAGTATTAAGTGATTTAGGGGTTGATGATCCTATTTTAGATATCGCAAAAGGTCTTGAAAAAGAAGCTTTGGAAGATCAGTATTTCGTGGATAGAAAATTATATCCTAACGTTGATTTTTATTCAGGTATTATATATAGAGCTATGGGAATTCCTGTAGAAATGTTTACCGTTATGTTTGCATTAGGTCGTTTACCAGGTTGGATTTCTCAGTGGCGCGAAATGCGTTTGCGTAAAGAACCAATAGGCAGACCTAGACAATTATACACTGGTGAGACTTATAGAGCATTTAAGACTATTGATAAGCGTTAGTGTCTAGTAATAAACATTGAAGAGCTTCATAAACTTATGAAGCTCTTTTTTATTTTAAAGCCTTATGAAATTAAACATACAAAACGAAGCATCACGTCTTAGAGCAGTTATTTTAGGAACAGCAGAAAGCAATGGACCTGTCCCTTCAATTGAAGAAGCTTATGATCCAAAATCGATAGAGCATATAAAAGCTGGTACATATCCCAAAGATGTTGATATGATGAAAGAGATGGAAGCGGTCGCTAAGGTGTTTAAAAAGTATAATGTTACAGTTTATAGACCTAAACTAATTAAAGACTACAATCAGATATTCTCTAGAGATATCGCTTTTGTTATTGAAGATAAACTAATTAAAGCTAATATATTACCAGATAGAGAACGTGAGTATGAAGCGGTTCATCATGTTATTGAGCAAATTGATGAGGATAAAGTTGTAATACTTCCTGAAGAATGCCATGTAGAAGGAGGAGACGTTATGCCATGGAATAACTATATTTTTATAGGCACGTATTCTGGTGAAGATTACCCAAATTATATTACGGCCCGTACTAATATGGATGCTGTAATAGCCATTCAAGAATTGTTTCCGTATAAAACGGTAAAAGCTTTCGAATTGAGAAAATCTAATACCAATCCTAAAGAGAACGCTTTACATTTAGATTGTTGCTTTCAGCCTATTGGAAAAGATAAAGCCATTATTCATAAAAATGGCTTTTTAGTAGAAAGTGAATACCAGTGGTTAGTAGACTTCTTTGGAAAAGACAATATTTTTGAAATTACTAAAGACGAAATGTATAACATGAATAGTAATGTGTTTTCTATTTCAGAAGACGTTATCATTTCTGAACGTAATTTTACAAGATTAAATACGTGGTTGCGTGAAAATGGATTTACAGTTGAAGATGTCCCTTATGCAGAAATAGCAAAACAAGAAGGATTATTACGCTGTTCTACTATGCCTTTGGTACGAGATTGATTACTGACGATATAAAAAGTAATTATTGACTAAATCAATATATTCTTGTTTTGCCTCATCTTCACTAATATTTTGTATTTGAAAAAGAGCATTAGTCTTAAAAGCATTTATGATTGGTTTCCGGCTACTAGGTCTCCCATAATTATTAGTTGCTTTTTTGTAATAAGCATACAACCGAAGTAAAAAATCAGCAGGAAAAGGTTCAGTGTGGTCGTTTACACGATCCACTGCTGTATCAAATTCTATATCTAATTCTTCAGAGGTCATTTCATTTCTGCGATGACGCTTTCTCCGCCACGAACTTTTTGATTGAGTTCTACTTTAATATCTGCATCTAAAGGTAAAAATAAATCTACACGTGAACCAAATTTTATAAATCCAGAATCTGATCCTTGAGAGGCTTTAGAATTTAAGTTTGCATAATTTACAATACGTCTTGCTAAAGCTCCAGCAATTTGTCTATAGAGTACTTTACCAAAACCTTCATTTTCTACAACAACGGTTGTACGTTCATTTTCTTCACTAGCTTTTGGATGCCATGCCACTAAGTACTTGCCAGGATGATATTTGCTATAGTTTATATTTCCACTAATAGGGTAACGTGTTACATGGACGTTAATAGGAGACATAAACACTGAAACCTGAATACGTTTATCCTTAAAAACTTCATTTTCCATAACCTCTTCAATAACTACAACCTTTCCATCTACAGGCGATAGAGCATGTTTGTCATTATGATGTGTGTGCCGTTTTGGATTTCTGAAAAATTGTAGAATTAAAATAAAAAAAGCTAAAACTACTATCATTAAGCTCTTTCGTAACCATTCGAGAGTAATAAATTCATCGATTATAAAAAACGAACCTACCACTATAACTAGTGAAATAAAAATAATTTTATGACCTTCTTTATGAAACATAACTTAAAATTCTTAAAAATAAATATATAAATGGTGCAGCAAAGATAATACTATCTAGTCTATCTAGTAGTCCGCCATGACCTGGCATTATAACACCACTATCTTTGACACCAGCTTGGCGTTTAAATTTAGACTCAATTAAATCACCTAATGTACCCAATACACTCACAATTATAGCTAGAACTAACCAGCTTGTAAATCCTAGAGTTTCTGTATAGTATGCAATGAAATAACTAGATATACACGCAAAAAATAGACCACCTAAAAAACCTTCAACAGTTTTTTTTGGAGATATACTTGGAAACAATTTTTGCTTTCCAAAATTTTTACCAACTAAATAAGCTGCACTATCATTTACCCAAACTAATATAAATGCGCCTAAAAGAAACAAAGGTGTAAAGTTATTTTTGTAGTTAGCAATAAGTAGCATAAACACAAACCCACTAGAAAGATAAAAGGTCGTCGCAAAATAGCGCTTTGATTCAAACAGTGGAATTTTCTTTGTGGTGAATAAATCTTTTATTAAAATTAGATTTACGAAAATGGTTATTACTAGTAAGATCTGAATCGCTTCATCACTGCCTTCAATACTTTTATTCCAAAGGGATATGTATCCAAATCCTACATAAAGTAAAATAAATATAGCGTATTGAATATAAGATTTAAGCTTTATAAGGTTACTAAACTCTACCAAACTTAAAATGCCGAAAATGGCCAGAAGTGCTATAGTGGCTTCTTGTGCATAAAGCGAACCAATGAGTAACAATACATAGACAACACCAGAAGTGACTCTTATAGATAGTTCTTTCATTATAAATCTTCTAGTAGAAGTAGATATAAGTTTTTTGCACTACTTCCATAAGTAAGAAAGTCTTTATCGTCTGATGCTTTAAAGTGTTTTATCGTTGTAATATTTGTAGGTATTGTGGTTTTACTTTTTTCTTTTATGCCTTTTAGACCTTCGCCAATGTTTTCTGCAAATTGACTCGTTGTAGCATATATTATAAAATGATCTGGCAGTTCTTTTAGTTTCTTTTCTGCAATTTGATTTGATGAAATTAATAGCGAACCATCATCAGAGATTAAATATTCACAGGTTGATAAAAAGTATGAACTTTCGGATATTTTTTTAGTGCTATTTAGGTTAAAATCCTTAAATAATTCTGATAAGCGTTGATCAATAAGAAATACTTTATCATTACTCCATTTGTTTTCTATAAGGATAGAGTTGAAACAATCTTTTACCTCTTCCATATTTTCACAATACAAAAACTTACCACCATTAGCTTTAAAGTTTATTGTAAAACGTTCATCTACAGGTAACTTAACTTCTGGCATGTATTTGCCACGCTCTTGGTTTGGTATGTGCTCTACGGTATTATCTTTTTTTCCGAAGAATTTACGAAATAAGCTCATTCAATTGTTGCTGTTAATCCTGATATTAGTGCTTTCGTAAATATAAAAAAACTTAAATTAACATTTGGTCAATTTAAGTTTTTTATATGATAGCACTATGATTTACTCTTCTTCACCCGAGATAATTTCAGATATAGTCTCTGGCTTATCAAAAGGACGTTTTCCAAAAATCTTCTCGAGATTATCTTTAAAAATAACTTCTTTATCCAATAGAACTTCAGCTAATTCTGTGAGCTTATCTTTGTTGATTTCTAATAATTCAATAGCACGTTTATATTGCTTTTCTATAATAGCAGATATCTCTTTGTCAATTAATTCTGCAGTCTGTTCGCTATATGGTTTTGTGAGTCCGTACTCTGATTGCCCTGAAGAATCGTAGTAAGTCAAATTACCTACTTTATCACTTAGGCCATAAATCGTAACCATAGCTCTAGCTTGCTTAGTAACCTTTTCTAAATCACTTAAAGCACCAGTTGAAATTTTATCAAAAATCACTTTCTCTGCAGCTCTACCACCTAATGCAGCACACATTTCATCTAGCATTTGTTCTGGTCTAACTATCAAGCGTTCTTCTGGCAAATACCAAGCAGCACCTAGAGATTGTCCTCTTGGTACTATAGTGACTTTTACAAGAGGAGCAGCATGTTCTAACATCCAACTTACGGTTGCATGACCTGCTTCATGGAAAGCAACGGCTCTCTTTTCTGAAGGTGTAATAATCTTATTTTTCTTTTCTAAACCACCAACAATTCTATCTACAGCATCTAAAAAGTCTTGTTTATTAACAGCCTTCTTGCCCTTTCTTGCAGCAATTAATGCTGCTTCATTACAGACATTAGCAATATCAGCACCTGAGAATCCTGGAGTTTGTTTTGCTAAAAAATCGATATCTAAAGTTTCGTCCTTTTTAAGTGGGCGTAAGTGAACTTCAAAAATCTCTTTACGTTCTCTAACATCTGGTAGATCTACATAAATTTGTCTATCAAAACGACCAGCACGCATTAAAGCTTTATCTAAAATATCAGCTCTGTTGGTTGCAGCTAATACAATTACGTTTGAGTTAGTGCCAAAACCATCCATTTCAGTTAATAATTGATTCAATGTGTTCTCACGTTCATCATTAGAACCCGACATAGCATTTTTACCTCTAGCACGACCAATAGCATCAATCTCATCAATAAATATAATTGAAGGAGATTTCTCTTTAGCTTGTTTAAATAAATCTCTTACACGAGATGCACCAACACCAACAAACATTTCAACAAAGTCAGATCCAGACAATGAGAAGAAAGGTACTTGAGCTTCACCTGCAACAGCTTTCGCTAATAATGTTTTACCAGTACCTGGAGGTCCTACTAATAATGCCCCTTTAGGTATTTTACCACCTAAGGCGGTATATTTTTCTGGGAATTTTAAGAAATCTACAATTTCTTGTACTTCTTCTTTTGCACCTTCTAAACCTGCAACATCTTTAAAAGATGTTTTCATATCTGTTTTTTCATCGAAGAGTTTAGCTTTAGATTTTCCGATATTAAAAATCTGTCCACCTGCTCCTCCACCTCCACCAGAAGACATACGTCGCATAATAAATATCCAAGCACCAACTATAAGAATAAATGGTAATAAAGTTAATAGCAAATCTCCCCAAACATTTTGTTCTGTATCGAAAGCAAGGTTTACTTCAACATTATTTTCTGCTTTAACCTTCGCTATTTCTTCTTGGAATAATTTTAAATCACCAAACTCAAATCTATAATTTGGCACAGGTGAAACTGAAGGTAATAAGGATTTAGGTTTAGATTTTTTATGTATCTCTTGCTCTTGTGCTTCTTTTGTTAAATAAACTCTTGCAACACGGTTATTAATTATTTCAACTTTTTCAACATCGCCATTCCGTAAGTAATTAAAAAATTCGGTTGGAGTTGTTTTACTCCCAGAAGAGTCGCCAAAACCTCCAGAAAATAACTGAATTGATAAAAATACAGCAATGATAATTCCGTAAATCCAATACGGATTCACTTTCGGGTTTTTGTTTAAATTTTTATTGTCTTTAGCCATTAGTAGCGTTTCTCTTTTAGTAACTGGTTTCTATTTGGGTTGTTTTTGCGTCTCCCCAAAGACTTTCGATATCGTAATATTCTCTGATATGTTTTTGAAATACATGTACTACAACATTAACGTAATCCATTAAAATCCATTCTGCATTATCGATTCCTTCGATATGCCAAGGTTTGTCTTTAAGGGTTTTACTAACTTGCTTTTGTATGGAACTGACGATTGCGTTTACCTGTGTATTAGAAGTACCTTCACAAACAATAAAATAATCACAAACAGTGTTTTCTATTTCTCTTAAATCTAAGATTGTAATCTCTTTTCCTTTAACCTCTTCTATGCCGCCAATGATTGTTGTAATGAGTTGGTCTGCATTGGTTTTTTCTTTCGTCATTAAATTGTATTAATTTTATGCAAAGTTATTATTTTTTTAGTTCTTGTAAGCTCTAATTGTCATAAGAAAACTATAAAATAAAACCGCCTTTTCAATGTATATAATCAAACTTGATGCCATTGACTCAACAAACGCTTACCTAAAGCGCTTGTCAGCTACAGCTATACCTAAGGATTATACAGTTGTAGTTGCAGATTTACAAACCGAAGGGAGAGGGCAAATGGGAACAAATTGGCAATCGGAGGAAGGTAAAAGTCTTACAGTCAGCGTGTTTAAGATACTGCGTAATTTTAATATTGAACAGCAGTTTTATATTAGTATGGTGGTTTCTTTAGCGATATGTAAAGCATTAACCGCATTTAATATTCCTAAATTACGCATAAAATGGCCTAACGACATTTTGTCAGAAGACAAGAAAATTTGCGGAATTTTAATTGAGAATGTCATTAAAAGTAACCAACTGCAAGGTTCGGTAATTGGTTTTGGATTGAATGTAAATCAGAAATATTTTGAAAATTTACCTCAAGCTTCGTCTATGAATTTAATATCTGGAGTTGTATTTGATAAAGATGAAGTGTTATCAGAAATTCTAAAGCAACTACAACATTATTTTGAACTACTTAAAAAACGACATTTATCTGAGATAAAATCGGAATATGAATCTCTTTTGTTTAGAAAAGATAAACCATCAACCTTTATTACTCCAGATACTTATACGTTTTTGGGTATTATACAAGGAGTAACTAAAAAAGGGAAATTAAAAGTCTGGACAGAAGACGAGATTATTAAAACATTTGATCTTAAAGAAGTAACGTTACTGTATTAAATAGCAGTCTTCATACTGGTAACTAAAGTCTCAATAAATTTACTAATAGGGCCTTTAATCATCATAGCCATCATTGCATTAAATTCGCCTTCAAAGGTTAATTGCACATCGGTTTTATTAGCTTCAATTTTAGTAATATTTCCAATAAGTGAAAAGTCTAATTTTCCACCTGCAGCACCTAAAACAATTTTACTATTTGGTGTAGCTTCTTTTTTCTTTAATATAATTTCGGGCATTCCTTTTAGAGCGAATAGAAATTTATCATTTTCTAAAACTTCAAACTTGCTAATATTTTCTGGCATTAAGGTTTCAAAATTTTTGACATCAGATAAAAAGTTGAAAATATCTTCGGCTGATTTCTCTAAGGTTACCTTTGGTGATTCTAAATTCATGATTTAATTTTTTATATGATGTTTATATCAATTAGCGTTCCATTCGCTAGGATTGGCATTCCATAGTGCTAAAATGTTTTGTTGTTTCTCTGTAATATAGTTAGTGTCTAATGCTTGTTCTAGCAAGTTTTCGTAATTACCAAGCGTATGTAACTCTATATTGGCTTCATCAAAATTCTTTGAAGCCACATCGAACCCATAAGAGAAAATAGCAACCATTCCTTTAACATTAACTTCGGCTTTTTTTAACGCTAAGACTGCATTAAGACTACTTCTACCTGTACTTATTAAATCTTCTACAACCACAACAGTTTGGCCTTTTTCTATATAGCCTTCAATTTGGTTTTGGCGACCATGCTTTTTAGCTTCTGGTCTTACATAAACAAAAGGAAGGTTTAAATAATCAGCTACTAAAGCACCAACACCAATTGCTCCTGTTGCTACACCAGCGATAGCATCTGGTTTTCCATAATGGTCTTCAATATGTCTGGCCATTGTTTCTCTAATAAAATTTCTAATTAGAGGGTAAGACAATACAATTCTATTATCGCAGTATATTGGTGATTTCCATCCAGATGCCCAAGTAAATGGCTCATTAGGCTGTAATTTTATAGCGTTAATTTGCAATAAAACTTCTGCGGTTTTTTTAGCGGTTTCTTTATTAAAAATCATGATGCAAAATTAATGAATTTTGTAGGCTTTGAAATTTTAAATTAAATTAATTTTCATTTTAAAGACCATGTCATAAAAAATAATATTTTTACAAGACCAAAGCAATAACTAACCTAAGCCATGTACACCATTTTTGTAGGTGATAAACCTATATTATTAACCACAAAAGTAGAACAGGAGACCGACTTTAAGTCTTATCTTCTAAAATCTGTAAATATAGGTAAGGTTATAAAAACTTTGACTAATACAGATTTAAAAGCTGTGCATTTGGTTGGGAGAAACCCTAATAAATTATTAAAACATTTTTTAAAGCTATTGCCAAATGTTGTTGCAGGAGGTGGAAAAGCCTACAATGCTAAAAGCGAAATTCTTTTTATTTATAGAAATGATAAATGGGATTTACCAAAAGGTAAAGCTGAAGGTAAAGAGTCTATAGAAGAAACTGCTGTAAGAGAAGTAGAAGAGGAGACAGGCGTTACAGGATTAAAAATAACGAAGCCATTACCAACAACCTACCATATTTTTAAGCGTAATGGAAAACATAAAATTAAAGTCACTTATTGGTTTGAAATGAAAACCGATTTTGAAGGCAAACTTCTTCCACAAGAAAATGAAGGCATTACCAAAGTAGAGTGGTTAGATGATAAGGCGTCTCAAAAAGCTTTAGAAAATAGCTATGCAAATATTCGGGTTTTGGTCTAGGTTCGTTTACCG
>NZ_CAXBGB010000086.1:0-12956 GCF_963975125.1 uncultured Winogradskyella sp.
AATACATTATATGTTGAAGCATCTGGTATAGGAACATAAAAAACACCTGGTCTTTTACCATCCATAGAACCAGGATTATACTGTGCACTTGCTGAAGCTTCTCTAAATTTTTCTGTTTGTTTTACAATAAAACCTGCCTTTGGCTTATTTGAGAAAAGTTTTTTTAATTGTGGCTTCATTTTATTATGGATAACATTGAAATTATCAATTATTTCTTGCGGATCGGTATAGGGCATTAGCTCTTTATTACCTCTTACATAATTAAAGAATTCTTTTAATTCACCGTTAAAACCAACTTGCTGTTTCACCTTTTCCATTTCAGTCAAAATTCGGGTAACTTCCTTTAAACCTAAGTCATGAATTTCATCAGCTGTCATTGTCGTCGTTGTATAGAATTTTATAGCATGGTTATAATAGGCTTTGCCATTTGGGATATCAGAAATTCCGCTACTTTCTCTCCCAGCAGATAGATAATTAGACTTTAAGAAGAAAGCCATAGATCTAAATGAAGGCAAGAGCTTTTCCATTAATATTTTGGTGTAAGCTTCGGTTAATTGTTCTTTATTTTCTGATGAAAAACTATCAGGAAAAGCAAGTATTGGTGCATAATATAAATGTTCAGAAACGTCAGTAATGCCTTCTGCAGACGTTTTTACAGTGGTGAGAGCATCAAACTGCGGTATAACCTTTGTGATAAGAGATTTTGGTAATACGTAGCCTTTTTCAATTCCCTCTTTCATTCGTTCTTCTGCAGTTTGTAACCAAACATTATATTGGTCTAATCGTTTTAACCAATTGTTGTAATTTTCTACCGTTTTAAAAGGCTGCGCACTAGTGCCACTTGCCCATTGTGTCATAATTAAATTTATTGTCCACATTTGATTAATAGGCATATACACATCATTCTTAAAACTATATTGCGCCAATGCCATTTTACAATCCCATGCCATTACTGCTTTGCTCATTTGTTCACTTTCTGTAAGGTCAGAATCTTTAAAATCTTCTAATTTTGAAACGTATTTAGTATGAAAAGCATCACGTTCTCTCTGATAGCCATCTGATAATACATTAGGAAAAGAATCATCAAAGCGGCTATCTCCTATGAAAGTAGCATCCGTTGGGTTTAATTTTAGTTTTCCTTCGCTGTAGTTTTTTAACAAATCTGCAAATTCTGAATTTTTCACAGGCACGTTTTCCTTTTTTGGTTCTTCCTTGCAAGAGATAAACAATAGGTTGAAAATTAAAAAAATAGTAAGAACTTTTTTCATTATGGTTGGTTTTTAGTCGATTAAGTTACAATTATTAATACAATTTAAAAGGATTAATTTTTAAGTTTTTGTGCTTTTGATATAAGTTTTTCTGTGAAAATAATGTCTTTAAAGCAGATTCTGCGAGCAATACTTAAATGAAATTGATTCTAGATGTTCATATAATTTTATTTAGGGAATTACATTCCTTTGGTGCAGTAAGAAATTTAAAAGACAGAAGAAAAGATTTTTATAATGTGGTGTGTGTAAACCAATAAATAGTATATTTAATAGAAATTAGCTCCTAGAATTTAAAAAATGAAACCAAAAGATGTACATCTAAAACGAGTAATAGTTGATTTTAAAAAGCTCACTCCCGAAATTCTAGCACTCCTAGTTGAAAAGTATCCTTATGGATATGATGATGGTCATGTGGTATCGTTTAAGAATGCTAAAAACGAACTCATTGAAGCGGTTGAAGTCACAACTGATGATACTAAGTATCTAGTGAAAGTAAGCTCAAAGCTAGAAGCTACTATGGAAAATTATGATGAAGATGATTACGAGGATTTTGATAGTGATAACCCTGAAGCTGTTCAACCACCAGAGGATTTAGAAGAATAAATTTCAATTCGTTTTTTTAACAGAACTTCCCATATAAATGCTGAGAAAACAATAAGATATTCTAACCCAATAACCCATAGATTTTCCGAATTAGAAGAATTAGAATAGGCTAAATAACTAAGAATAAGTGCAACTGACCATACTAAAGGAAATTTATAATTTGTAAACACACAAAGTATTACCACAGTAGCAATATACCAAGGGTGTACAGTTGTACTTAAAAATAAATAACACGTAAAAGCTAAAAGTATTGAAGCGGTTAATTTGGGAATCGTATTATTCTGTCTAAACAAGGAAAAACCTAGAATAATCAGTAAAGAAACAATTGGAAGCACTTTTCCAATAATAACAATTTCGTTGTATCCAGTTATTAAAAAACCAATTTCTCTAGCCACATAATAGATGCTAGCATTAAACTCAAAATCACCAAACCAGAGACTTACAGTTTTTGAATAGTTACTGACGAATTCCATTGAAAAAAAAGGAATGAAAAATAACAACGTAGTTGCTCCAACAATTGAATAGAATAATAAGAGTTTTTTTATTCCTAAAAGTTTATTTTCTTTTTTTACAAACCACCAAAAGAACAAAGGAAGAAACATTAAAGGAATTAACTTCACAGAAATAGAACAGGCCAAAACAACAGCGGCCCATTTCCATTTACCAGAATGTAATAAATAGAGACTCCAAACTAAGAAGAAAATCATTACACCTTCAAAATGCAGGTTGCCAGTTAATTCAATTATTATAAATGGATTTAAAATATACCAAAAAATTCTATATGAAGGTAATTTTAAACGCTCTAAGAGTTTCTTTCCAAAATATAGCGTTCCTATATCTGCGGCAATAATTATAAGTCGTAAAACAGTTACTGAGCCCAAAATACTCTTGCCTGAAAACAAAGCAGCTATAAAAAAGCATAATTGATTTAGCGGTGGGTAATTTGTGAAATGTGAAGCGCTTAATGCGCCCATTCCATTATATAATTCTTGAGATTGAGAAACGGGAAACAAACCATTAGTGATAAAATAATCTGGTGTGTATAGATATGGGTTATAACCTTCAAAAATCAAACGTCCATCCCAAATAAAGCGATAAAAATCTTGAGACAAATTAGGAATTGCAAATAAAAACAAAAGCCGAAATAGTATGGCCGAAATAACCAGAAGCCTATAATGAAAGCCTATTGTTTTTATAATTTGAAATGCAAATGCAACTAAAGAAATGTAGAGCAATAACAACTTTATGATGTCTGTTCTCACTAAATCATATGCAAATGACAAGTAAAAAAGACTACTCAATAAAATAAAGAGGAGCGGTGTTTTATGGTACTTATATAAGTTGGCTAGTCCAAGCATAAAATCAAAGATAGAATTATTTAATACCTAGAAATAGTTGCATCAAAAAAGATTAATAACTTTAAACAAAACAATTTGTCTTATGAGTTATTCGATTTATCACGATTTAGTTATAAAGAGCGACAAGCTCAGTGTTTTTAAAGCCATTTCTGAACCCGATCATTTAGAAAAATGGTGGCCATTAAAATGTTCTGGAATTCCACAAGTAGGAAAAGAATACAACTTCAACTTTACTGACACCTATGATTGGTATGCTAAAGTACAAAACTGTAAAACTTTGGAGCATATCCATTACAAAATGACGAAATCTGATGCCGATTGGGATTCTACATCTTTTGGTTTCGATTTAAATGAAGTTGAAACAGGAATACAAGTAAAATTTTGGCATATTAATTGGCGAGAATGCAATTCGAATTTTAAAAAATCTTCCTTTTGTTGGGCAATGTTATTAAATGGATTAAAAAACTATTTGGAATTAGATATTATAATACCCTTTGATAATAGAAGCTAAATCTTAGATCTCAAAGAATTAAAAAACACATAACCGAAACCAATAAATAGCATTAAGTGAAATGGAAACAATCCAAAATCACCTCCTTGGTCACCAACAATAAAAGCACTATATAAACCAAAACCAAAGTAGAGCATTAGAATACCTTCTATAATAACATGAGGTGACAATTTTTTTCTCAAATATTTATTGTCTTTCCAAGAATCTCTAATTGTACTAATATTAAATTTTGGAGTACGAACAAAGTCACTTCGTTTACCAATATGACCTTCAATTACTGCAATAGAATTATGAAGAGAAAAACCCATCGCTATTGAGAAAAAGGTAAAAAACATACCAACATACCCAAAGAATTTTTTAAAGCCACTACCATAAATGCTTCGATACATAAACCAATAGCATACAAAGAAAATAATAGTACTCATTACAAAGAAACTCATTATGTAAAAGTAATTTCTTAGATGTTCATATTCATTTTTTATATATAGCATTGGAATACTTAAAACGGCAACAGTGAAAATACTTAAAAACATGGTGCTATTCAATAAATGAAGTAAGCCATGAATTTTAGTTTTTGTAGAAATGTTTTTAGACTTTATAACTCGCCACATCATCTTTCTAAAATTTTCGGCTCCACCTTTATTCCAACGAAATTGCTGAGAGCGTGCAGCACTAATAGCTACAGGTAATTCTGCAGGAGTTTCAACATCCTCAAGATATTTAAATTCCCAATTTTTAAGTTGTGCTCTGTAGCTTAAATCTAAATCTTCAGTAAGTGTATCTCCTTCCCAGTTACCAGCATCTATAATGCAATCTTTTCTCCAAATACCAGCAGTACCATTAAAATTAATAAAGTGCCCTTTACTATTTCTACCTACTTGCTCAAGTGTGAAATGTGCATCTAAAGCAAAAGCTTGAATTTTAGTAAGTAATGAGTAGTTTCTATTAATATGTCCCCAACGTGTCTGAACAACACCAATTTTTTTATTTTTAAAATAAGGGATTGTGCGTTTTAACCAGTTTGGTTGTGGTAAAAAATCCGCATCAAAAATAGCAATGAACTCACCTTTGGCAATTTTCAACCCTTCTTTTAAGGCTCCAGCTTTAAAGCCACTTCGATCAGTTCTTGTTATATGTTTTATATCTAAACCAGTAACCGCTAATTGTGCTATATGAGCTTTAGTTGTTGCAATAGTTTCATCGGTTGAGTCATCTAAAACCTGAATTTCTAACTTGTCATTTGGGTATTCAAGTAAAGCAATATTATTTAGCAGACGATCCATTACATACATTTCATTAAAAACAGGAAGTTGAATAGTAACGTATGGTATTTCTTCACTTTTTGACAAATCGAAAGTATCGCAATTTTTTCTTTGTTTTTTTGAAGATAGATAGTTGTAAAGCAAGTTTAACTGTGCCAGAGCATACATAAAAATCAGTACTATGGCAATAGTGTAAATTACAATTATGGCATATTGGAGGTAGATCACTTAAAACTATATTTAAAAATCCATGTTAGGATTTTTACGCCTGCAAAGATAGCCCCTTTTATCGTACCTGAAACTTTTGAGACACCTATTCTGTTTCTGTAATTCACGGGAATTTCTCTATAACTTAATTTTTGTTTCAAAGCCTTAAGCTGCATTTCTACGGTCCATCCAAAAGTTTTGTCTTCCATGTTTAGCCCTAAAAGCTTATTATATTTAATAGCTCTAAATGGTCCTAAATCTGTAAATGCAGAACCAAAAAATAGTTTCATTAAACTTGTTGCTAGCCAGTTACCAAAAACCTGAGGCACTGTCATTGAGCCTTCTTCTCTAAGCTCTTTAACTCTTGCACCAACAACAAAATCGATATTGTCTTCAATTATAGGTTGAATAATTTTAGTCAACTCTTCTGGATAATCACTATAATCTCCATCTAAAAACACAATAACATCCGGTTTCTGTTCTTGTTCTGCTATGTAAGTCATACCTTTTAAACAGGCATAACCATAACCTTTTTTGTTTTCAATTAAAACTGTTGCTCCTGCGTTTTTAGCATTTAGTTCTGTATTGTCAGTGGAGTTATTGCTCACCACAATAACTTCATCAACACTAGAAGGTATATCTTTTATGACAAAAGGAATAGAATCTGCTTCATTATAAGCAGGAATGATGACTTTTATGATTGGCATTTAGCTAGTTTGAAAGTGCAAAAGTAAACTTCTTATTTTTCATTTACCAATTCCATTAAATCAACATCGTTTCCTAATAAGATTTCTGTTGGATTGATACGACCTTTCATAGAATCATTTTCTAATTTTAAAACACCTCTTGGGCAAACCGCAGCACAAATACCGCAACCAACACAACTAGAACGCACAATATTTTCACCTTTTTGAGCATAGTGTCTCACATCAATTCCCATTTCACAACTGTTAGAACAGTTTCCGCAAGAAATACATTGTCCGCCATTAGTGGTAATTCTAAATTTTGAGAATAAACGTTGCTGAAATCCTAGTATTGCTGCCATTGGGCATCCAAAACGGCACCAAGAACGGTTTCCTAAAATAGGGTAAAAACCTGTGCCAATAACGCCAGAAAATATGGAGCCAATATATATTCCATACGCAGATCTTAGCGTACTGGCTTTAATATAAAAGATATTATCAGTAGTTCCTGTAAAGTGCATAATTAATAAGGCAGCAATAACCACAAAGAAACCAATAGCGCCATATTTTACGTCTTTACCAAACGCTTTACTTTTAAAGAGCATAACACCTGCAAAAACGAGCGTTAAAAAACTAATAACTAAAACGATGAAAACACCTCTGGTTAGCCAAAAATCATTCTTGTCGTAACCTAAATACGTGTATATTATTGCTGTTGTCATCACTACAGAAAAGACTAAAATGGTATGGACTAGCCAACGTTCTAATTTCCAAGCAGACATTTTTTTAGAGGATAATTGTCTAAACGAATCTCCTGCTGTTTCTGCTAATCCACCACAGCCGCAAACCCAAGAGCAATACCAGCGCTTACCAAATTTATAAGTCAAAATAGGTGAAATCACAAAGATTGTAATAATACCAAAAAGGATTAAAGCAATACCAATATTACCTGTAGAAAGAAACCCTTTTACAGACCATTCGTCAAAAAGATAGTAATTAAGTGGCCACATAGATTTTAAATCATAATATGGTAAATCGTTATTCATAACATACATAAATTCGGGAATCAAAAATGCAAATCCTAATTGAAAAAACATGACAGAAACCGTGCGTATTTGTTGATAGCGATTGTGTCTGTATTTTAACATGAATTTAAAACCAAAGGCTAAAATAGCAACTGTGTATAGCGTTCCGTAAACAGACCATTGGCTTGCTTGTCTTCCGCTTAACAACTTACTTAAAGGATCGAATAAGCTTATTAAACCTGTGTTTTCAGCACCATCAGTTCCTAATCCTAAATATTTTGGAAAGAAGTAAAGTACAATGTAAAACGTTGTTAGAATAACACCAACTATCCAACCCCAAACACCCCTTGAAGAAATCGATTTAAACCAAACGCCATCATTTTTTATGCCTTCTAATTTAGTTAAATAGGCTTCTCTAGAATAGACAATTATCCCAACAATTATTAGCCCTAATGAAAGTGTTAAGAATAAACCTTCGTTGGGAAAATTTGTATTGAAAAGCGCAAGCGTTAAAATAAACAACCCAACAATTCCTATTGCCAATGCCACTTTTTGTTTGTTTGTAATGTCAACAGCATCAGGTTTTGCTAAAGACATACTATGATTTATTTTGTTGCTCATACTTGTTATGTTTAATTTTTTTAGACCTCACAGGTTTTAAAAACCTGTGAGGTCTTTACTTATTATTCTAATATTAGTTCTTCGTTTATATTTTGTTTGTTTTTAATCACATATATAAAATTATCAACACTTTCAAAAAGGTTTAATACAAATTCTCTATTAAGTTTAGTAGATTTATTTGATGTTAAAGCAAAATAAGAAGAGTGTGGGTATTCTAAAATTTTTGAAACAAAGCCATGAATAACTGCATTATTATTAATGTATAGAATTAGTACTTTCAGATAATCTTCATTTTTAATTTTAATTCGAGAAAATCTATCTTTAAAAAGACTTCCTGTCCGGTTATAGGATTTGTTAATAGCTTTTGCATAAGCATTAAATAAATTTGAAAAAGCTTGTGAAACTTGTTTGTTCTCAATATCTTTTTTAGTCTTTATTAATAAATGAAAATGATTTTTTAAAAGACAATAAGAAAATATTTCAGAAACAGGAATAATGTATTTTGATACTAGTTTTAAAAAAAAGGTATAATTTTTTTCTTCTAGAAAGATATCTTCTTTGTTATTGCCACAATTATAAATGTGATAGTATGTGTCTTCTGTTAAAGGTTCGTATTTCATTTTATATAAAGTTAGAATTAGACCTCACAGGTTTTTAAAACCTGAGAGGTCTAAAATGCGTATTATTGGTTTACAAATTGACTATTATATTTAAAGAGAATTGCGTTTTCAAACCTGGAATAAAACTCAGGATCGAAATTAGCTTCGGGCAAATGATTCATAACATAATCTACATCTCGTTTTTCAGTAAGCCAGATATCAAATATCTCATGACGCATACGAATTCCAAAGGTGTTAATCCCTAAGAATTCGTTGGTGTTTTTATCATAACAAACTGTGATGCATTTTGTGTCGTCGTCATGTTTCCAATGGAAATGAGCTTCATTTTCCCGTGGTTTTGCAAACACCCAACCATAAGTTTGATATTCTATATCTAAAAATTTAGCAGAGTTAAACCAATGTCCGGGTTTGTATTGCATTCTATTTCCGCAAATGGTTTGCGCTAATGTTTCACCCATCATACGTCCTGTGTACCAAACGGCTTCAATAGGTTTGCGTCCATTGATACCTTCATGTTGTTCTGCACAATCTCCAATTGCATATACATCTGGGATATTGGTTTCTAAATAACGATTTACTTTTACGCCTCTTCCTGTTTCAATCTCGGAGTCTTTTATAAAACTGATATTTGGAGACACGCCTGCCGTTAAACCAACTACATCACAAGCAATTTCTTCGCCTGTTTCTTGAATGATTATAGACTTTACCTTGCCATTTTCATCAGAAACTATTTCTTTTAGATTATTGCCTAAACGCAAATCTATATGATGGTTTTTTATATGTCTATTAATCATGGCACTTTCACCTTCGGGTAAAACAGCATCCCAAAAACTATCTTCACGTACTAAAAAAGTAACAGGGATATTTCGAGAATTAAGCATTTCGGTAAGTTCAATTCCAATTAAACCACCGCCCACAATCACAGCTCTTTTACACACTTCATTATTTGGTGCATGCTTTTCTAGGTTTTCCAAATCTTGTTTATGGTACATGCCCATAACACCTTCTAAATCTTGCCCTGGCCAACCAAATTTATTAGGTTTACTTCCTGTTGCAATAACTAATTTATCGTATTGAAGCGCATCACCTTCAGCAAAATGAAGTGTTTTAGATTTTGTTTCAACAGTTTTAACGTAGCCTTTCTTAAGTTCAATTCTGTTCTTTTTCCAAAACCAATCTTCATAAGGTTTTGTGTGCTGGAATGTTAGATGTCCCATATATACATACATTAATGCAGTACGCGAGAAAAAATAGTCAGTTTCAGCAGAAACAATGGTGATTTTTTTGTCAGAAAGTTTACGAATGTGTCTTGCAAGTGTTACGCCAGAGATTCCGTTTCCTATGATAACTATATGATCCATGAAATTTTATTATTAGTAAATGCTAAGTCGCAATTAAAGATAGAAACTTAATCTTAGTATTCAATTTAGATAGAGTTTAAATTAAGGAACCTTGTAAGGTTTTTGATTTTACTAAGACGTAATAAACCTTTCTTAAACCTTGTAAATCATACATTTTAAGTTCGACAGAAGTGTAGTTAATTAAGCATAAAAATTATGAAACTACATCTATTTTTACTTGCGTTACTTATCATTTTAGGTTTGCAGGCTCAAGATTTACCAAGCTTCTTCACAAAGTCCAACACGTTTTTAAGCGAGCATGTTAAGGATGTAAAATTGCCTATCCCGATATTTATAAAAATCAGCTAACAAAAATTTGAATATTGAAACCTTAGATACTAATTTTATTAGAGGGAACAATACAGGTCTTGGCGAAACATTTAACATAGGTTTACGAGCTCTGTTTTAGAAGATATTTTAAATTAGTCCCTTAATACTGTTTCTATGAACTATTTTAAGAAGCTTTTTTGGTGCATTTTATTTGCTATTTTATCGTCTTGTAGCGCACAAGTAGAGAAGATGAATGGTGTTAGTTTTGTTGCTTCTAGAGACGTTATCGATGAGAGTCATATAGATCCTGTTGTTAAAGTCAATGCTAATTATGCAGCTATTATGCCGTTTGGCTTTATAAAGGAATTAAGTCATCCCGAAATTATACACAATACAGATCGCCAATGGTTTGGCGAAACCAGAGCTGGTGCCAAGCAATACATTGAAGAACTCCGTAAGAAGAATATTAAAGTAATGTTAAAGCCACAAATCTGGATTTGGAGAGGAGAGTTTACAGGTTTAATAGAAATGGAGAATGAAGAAAACTGGAAACTTTTAGAAACGTCGTATTCAAGTTTTATTTTAGAATACGCAAAACTTGCCGAAGAGATAAGAGTAGAGGTTCTATGCATAGGTACTGAGCTCGAAAACTTCATTAAAAATAGACCAGACTATTGGAATACATTAATTGCAAAAATTAAGACGATCTATAAAGGTAAACTAACCTATGCAGCAAATTGGGATGAGTTTAAACGCACACCTTTTTGGGGTCAATTAGATTATATAGGAGTTGATGCCTACTTTCCTGTGAGTGATAACCAAACTCCAAGTTATAAAGACTGTATTGAAGGTTGGAAAACTCATAAATCTGAGATAAAGGCATTATCTGAAAGATACGATAGACCTATTTTATTTACTGAGTATGGCTATAGAAGTGTAGATTATTCTGGCAAACAACCTTGGGTATCAGACCGTAGTATGAATCAAGTAAATTTAGAAGCACAAGTCAATACCACAAAAGCACTTTATGAAACCTTTTGGAAAGAAGACTGGTTTGCTGGTGGTTTTATATGGAAATGGTTTCACGACTATTATAAAAGTGGTGGTGAAGACAATTCCATGTATACTCCTCAAAATAAACCTGTCGAGGACGTTATTAAAACATATTACAAAACTGAAGAATAAAAGACTTCTATTTAGTAAGGTTGTGAGAGGTTATCTACCAAGTGTAGTATTAACCAATATAGGAAACTTCTCAGATATTTACTCTTTCTATTCGCGATTTTTGCTTATTCACAAGAGTACAAAGTAGCGGATTTAAAAGTACAAGGGAATAAGAAACTAAAAAGTTCTTTTGTTCAAAAGCTATCAAACATTAAACCTGGAGTGGCTTTTGATTCTGCAGTGATAGTAGAAGGTATAGACTTATCAAACGCTTACCTTCCATAGCACATGCTTATTATGGTTTACGATTCTTGTATAAAAAATCTATAACGCTATTTTTAGAATTGATTATGGTATGGGTATTACTCCAGATTAGGCACAAGGATTCGTTTTTGGTATAGGACAATATTTTTAGTGAGACTCAAAACTAAAAAGAGTAAAACTCTCAGTATATTTTTTTAGTAGAACTAATCCCGATGCAAAACGAAATCTTTTTATTGCTAGTTTAAATACTTTAGTTTTGTAGAAAATAAATTAATATGCGAACACTTGCCATTGGAGATATTCATGGAGGACTAAAAGCTTTAATCCAACTTTTAGAGCGTGCTAACGTTACTAAAAATGATAGATTGATATTTGTTGGAGATTATGTAGATGGTTGGAGTGAATCGGCACAAGTTATTCAGTACTTAATAGAACTTTCTAAAATCAACGAATGTATTTTTATTAAAGGTAATCACGACGTTTGGTGTGAGCAATGGTTAGCTTCTGGTATTGTAAATGACATTTGGTTTAGACATGGAGGTAAAGAGACTATTGAAAGTTATGGAGGCTTTTCCAGAAAAGAGAAATTAGAACATCTAGATTTTTTTGAATCTATGCCTTTGTATCATATAGATTCCGAAAAACGACTTTTTGTACACGCTGGGTTCACCTCAATGCATGGTGTTGAAAAAGAACATGATAAGGTCAGTTTCTATTTTGATAGAACTTTATGGGAAATGGCATTGACTATGGATAACAGAATTGCAAAGAATTCTAAAATATATCCGAATCGCTTAAAACATTATTCTGAAATATACATTGGTCATACACCAACGATTAATTTTCTTAAGGATAAACCAATGAATGCAATCAATGTCTGGAATATCGATACAGGTGCTGCATTTACAGGGAAATTGTCTGCCATCGATATTGAAACAAAAGAGATCTTTCAAAGTGATATATTGAAAGTTTTATATCCTGATGAAATGGGAAGGAATAAGTTGTAATCAGTGAACATGCTTCTTATAATAAGCTAACATCTCATCAGCGGAAGCTCCAAACCAGCGTTTTACATAAATCGTCCAAAAAAGGTATTGCAATTTCCAAATACCTATTTTTTTATATAATCTAGCTGAGGTTCTAATTTTTTTATTGATAACTACAAATTGTTTTCTTGCATAGAGTTCATTAATAAGTATATTATCTTCATATATGATATAGTTTTCATCATAGCCGCCTATCTCATCAAAAAGTTCTCGTGTGATGAATTGACTTTGGTCACCTCCTCTGCAAGCGCGCCAAGAAAATCGTGTTAGCCAACTGGCTAAACGTAGCCACCAATGCTTACTATTAAATTGCATTCTAAAGCATCCTGCTTTGTTTTCTTTTTGGACTTCTTTTAAAATTAAATTATCGTATCTGTTTGGAGGAAATGAATCTGCGTGTAGAAAATATAAAACTGAACCTGTTGCTTTTTTAGCTCCTAAATTCATTTGTTTTGCTCTTCCTTTTTCTGAGTTTAAAAGAATGATATTTAAATCTAGAGCTTTTACGATGTCTTGAGTTCCATCAGTACTGCCGCCATCTACAACTATAATCTCTGAAATTAAACCTAATGAAGCATTATCAATTAAATGAAAAAGTAAGTCCTTTATTGTTGATGCTTCGTTTAATACTGGGATTATTATGGAAATTCTATT
>NZ_CAXBGB010000087.1:0-12822 GCF_963975125.1 uncultured Winogradskyella sp.
AAATTGATTTATAAAGTATATACTTTAAAAAATAAAACACTAAGCATAAAGAATTTAAAAAAAAAACTGATAGGCACATGGGTTAAAATATAAAATAAGTAACCTATAACCTTACCGCTTACGACTACGATCAATATTACAGCGACGACATCTAGACAAATAAGTAACGGACAACTCATATACTCCATTGGTTCTACCAATTTTAGATGTATTAGCATCGTAAGAAAGCCCGAACCTAAACTCATCATATTCTAGACCAAGAAATCCGTTAATAGAGGTTAGCAGATGACTATTATCATCATTCATAGCAGGATTAGTTGCTACCGTAATACCAATTAGAAACTGATTTACCATAAATAAAGAACCAATATCTAAACGGTTATATTCTCCTTGTTGCATAAAGTTAGCAGTCATCATAATACTATAATCATTTAAAAAAGGAAAACGGAAATTACCATGTAAGGAATAGAAAATATCTAATGGTAATTTTTCACCTTGAACAAACGAAATATTAGGGCGATTAAGATGCTTGGCTGAAGCACCAAACCAATAGGTGATGCCATTAAATTCTTCACGTTCAAAAACAAAACCTGCTGAAATATCTCCAAAAAATACATTGTCTGTATTATTGCTTAAAGGATCAACTGATACAGGATTAATAACACCTGTATTTATGTTAATCTGGTCGGCTAAAGTAAGGTTACTGAACCCTATATCTTTAAAACCAAGCCCTACTTCTAATGCTGGTCTAAAATACCAACCTCCATCAAGGTTAACTCGATGGACATAATTGGCATTAAGCTGGTAATAATTGTATTTATTAAAAGTTTCGTGCTGCCTTAAGAAATTAATACCTACACCAAACCCTAGACTTGGGCCATAATCAAATGATTTATTAAGGTAAGCATATTGGGTATCTATTCTTAAATCTAAATTAGGCCATTGTGTTCTACTTAATACACCTGCTGCAATTCTGTCACTATCTTCAAAGCCAGAAAACCCAGGATTTAGTGTCTCTTGTATATAGTTAGATTGGGTGAAAATTGGATCTTGAGCATTGGCACAAAAACTTAATAAAACCATTATTAAAATTACCCTTTTTTTATTGAATGTCATTCTGGTTTTATTTGATATATACAAAAGCCCCTTGTTTCTTAATTTCATCACCATAAAAGGTCTTGGCGGTAAATCTGTAATAATAATTTCCATTTTCTGCGACTTCATCTTTTACTTTACCGTCCCAACCTGTAATAGAATCACCAGACTCAGAATATAAAAGACTTCCCCATGTATCATAGATACTAATTTCTAAAGTATTAAGACCAATATGGACTGGCCCAAAGAAATCATTAAGTCCGTCTTCATTTGGAGTAAAAGCATCTGGCATTATAAGCCTGTAGCCTTCTTCTACAATAAGTGTAATTACCTTTTTATAAACACAACCAAATGGATACGTAACAGTCTGTGTGACTATATAACTTCCAATTTCTACATAAGTGTGAACTGGGTTTTCTTCACTAGAAAAGCTACCATCTCCAAAATCCCATAATATGTTTTCGTAATTTCCTGTAGCCGTATTTATAAACTCAATTGGATCTTGAATCGCATACACTCCATAATTTAAAAACCCAAATGATGAAATTGTAAAATCTGGATCTCCCAAAACTGGAGCTTCAACATTTAAACTATAATTAGTCGTACAACCTAAACTATCAACAACTTCTAAAATGACGAGTCCATCTTCATCTGTAGTCATCAATTCATTATTAATACCACTTACAGTTCCGCTTGACCAATTGTATAGAAATGGTGGCACTCCTCCACTTGCCATAGCCACGAAAGTCTGATTTACCGTTTTAGCTTCACAATCTACTACAGACTGTGTTTCTACATCTAATACTAAAGGTTCAAATCTTATAACTTCCCAACTGCCCTGTATTTCACAGCCGTTTGCATCTGTAACATTTGCCACATAAGTATTTGGAGGGACATTGTCTAAATCTTCAGTAGTTGCTCCATTAGACCAAACAACATTAAATGGTGGTGTTCCTCCTTGTATTAATAAGTTAATCGCTCCACTATTGGTATCATCACAATCTAGAGCATTAGTAACGTTTGTTGAAAGCTCTAAAGGTAATATGTTAAAAATTGTAAAACTGTCTTGAATCATGCAAGGAGTACCATCTGTAATTGTTACTGAATAAGTTCCTGGCGCCAAATTATTTCGTTCTGTACCAACAGTGGTATCGTCATCCCAGACGACAGTGACAGGATCAATACCTCCTACAAAATTAAGAGCAATACTCGCATCATTCTCACCAGAACATGACATTTGAATTACCACAGGATCAATCAAAAATATTGGAGCTTCATCTATAACTATTGGAAAATCTCGCACACAGTTTTCTGCATCTGTTATGGTTATGGTATATGTACCTGCAGACAAATTGGTTTGTACATTACCTGAACCAAAATTACTCCAAGTAATAGTGTATGGAGGTACTCCTCCAGAAATAGTGTTAATTGTTATTGAAGCATTATTATCCCCATAACAAACTATCTCAGTAATAGTCGCATCAATATCAATTTGATCATTTTGAATAATTTCAACTTCAAGCGTATCAGTACAACCAGAGCGATCTGTAACTGTTAAATTATAAATCCCCACAAACAATGCATTGGCATTCTGATTGGTATTTGTATATCCATTTGGCCCTGTCCAAGCAAAGGTGTAATCTAGTCGTCCTCCTACAATATTGACATTTATAGCTCCTGTAGATTCCCCAAAACATAAGACATCCAATTTTGTTTCTAAAGTGGCATCGAGTAATTCAGGTTCTTCAATAACAAAATTGAGACTTATCGGTACACAATTATTAGCATCAGTTACAGAAACCGCATAGTTTCCAGGTCCTAAATCAATTAAATCTTCAGCTGTTGAAAATGGTAAACCTCCTAATGTCCAAGTATAGGCATAAGGTAATATTCCTCCAGCAACATCAATATTAATATCACCATCATTAGCGCCAAAACACGAAATCGTTTCAGATTCAAAATCTACAAAACTAAATGTCAATTCAGCTGGCTCAGTAATAGTGAAGGTTTCAGAATATGGACAACCTCCATTATCTAAAACATCTAAGGTATAAGTCCCAGCTTCAAGATTAAAAACATCTTCATCTGTACTAGTGTAGCCGTTAGGTCCAATCCAATTAATATTATAAAAATCCCCTGTTGTAAAAGGTATACCACCAACTAAATCAATTTCAATAGCGGCATTATTAGATTCAAAACACGTATTATTCATTACTGTAGATGCTACCGAAATAGATGGATTTACAGTCACAACAACTTCAAAATTTAAACCTGTGCAATCATCAGAAACTGGAGTCACTGTATAAGTCACTATTGCCGGATTGATAGTTGTATTCTCTAAAAATTGAGAAATAGTTCCTAAAGGAGTTGATTGGTCAGTAGCTCCATTAATACTTCCTACAGGATTAACCACAGGATTTGTCCATGAATACATAATGTTTGCAGGTACTGTATCTCCATTGGCAGCGTTAGGAAAATATTCAAATGTATTTCCACTACAAATTAAGATAGCGGTACTACTGATACTTGGTGTTACATTGACAATAATTTCAGCTGTATTCGATATAATTTCAGTACAACCACCAGAATTAAAAGTGAGAACTACGTAATAATAAAAAGTTCCAACAGTATCGATAATAGGATTATAAGTATTTATCGTGGCTCCTGAAATCGCAATACCAGTTGTAGTATCATCTACAGTATTTTGATACCATTGGTAAGTTGGTGTTCCTGTACCATTGATAAAAGACACCATTAAAGCATTAGTGGTTTCACCAAGACATAATTCATTAGAAATTGGCTGAACATTAAATTGTGCTCCTGGATTTATCTCTACTTCGCTAATAGCACTAGTCACTTCACAACCCGAAACATCTTGAGTAACCTCACAATAATAATATAAAGTACCAATTGTTGTAGATGGTGGAGTAAATGCACTTGCGGTAGCCCCTGAAATTTCCGTACCTGTAGTTATATTATTCACGGTGTTAACATACCATTGATAAGAAATAGTTCCCAAACCATTTAAAATATTTACTTCTAAAACTTGTACTACAGTGTTTTCGCATAGGCTCTGAAATGGAAGCGGTTGTATTGTAATCGTTGGATCATCAACCACAATAATTTCTGAAACAGCACTTGTTAGTCCAGCACAACCACTAGTTACATAACTCACTTCAACATAATAATAAAAAGTCCCTATACTTGTAAATACAGGAGGTGTATAAGTTGAACTTGTAGCTCCCGGAATTAATGTTCCACCTATATTTGTATTCGTAGTATTAATGAACCATCCATAGGACGCTACTCCTGCTCCACCAGAAACTACTATTGAAAGTTCTTCTGCAGTACCTCCAATACATATCGATTGTGTACTTAAAGGCTGTGTGTCAATCTGAGTCGTATTGGCGACTTCAATTTCTGCTGTGTCTGAAATAATCTCATTACAGCCACCAGTAGAAAATGTAATAATGACATAATAATACCTGGTATCTACTGTGTCTGTAGATGGAGTGAATGTAGCTGATGTTGCTCCTGCTATGGCAGTTCCTGTTGTGGTATTATCAACCGTGTTTTCGTACCACTGATATGTAGCTGTGCCAGTACCTTGAAATGCAACGGATAAATCATTAGCAGTTCCATTTAGACAAACCGCATCAGACTGTGGCTGGGTTGTAATTAATGGGGCTGGTTCTATTATAATTTCAAAATTTATTGGAGCACCTGTGCAACCGTTAATTTCTGGAATTACTGTATAAATAAACGTTATTGCTGAAGAAGTAGTGTTAATTAAAGTTTGTGCAAGTATAGGATTAGACGTTCCATTAGGAGTATAACCCATTAAACCTACAGGATTGTTAGAAGACCAATTATACGTTGTATTGGGAGTATCTGAAACGAAGTTTATAGCTACAGATTGAGAGCCAGAGCATAAGCTCTGTAACAAATCTGTATTTATTATTGATGGCATTTCATTTACCGAAAAATCTTCTGTCACTATAGATGTCCCACAGGAATTAGTTACACTAAACGTTACAGTATAATCACCAACTGTAGAATAAGTAATCGTCCCAGGGTTTAATTGATTTGATGTCGCAGGTATTCCTCCAGGAAAAGACCAATTATAAGTTATTGGATCCAGAGATGGAGCACAAGTGTCAACTGTTACAACGGGAATAAAAGTAGCCATGCCACACGCATCTGCAATAGCATCAATAGTAGGGATTGGTGGTCGTTTTAATTCTACCGTTTGCATTGTTGTAAAATCTCCACAAGAATTTGTTATTGTCATGCTAATCGAGTAAGTCCCTGCTGTATTAAATTGAAAAGACGGATTTTCTGAGGTTTCGTTAGTTCCACTGGTAAAGCTCCAAGATTCTGTCGTACCGCAAAACTCGGGAACATAGCTCACCTCCCATAAATAGATTTCACCTCCACAAGACTGTGATAAATCTGTTATATTGGTTCCAACGATATCTAAAGGAACAAAAGGAATACATCCTATATTAGTATCTAGTACAAAGTTGGGAACCAATTCTTCCTCTATACAAATAGTTTTAACGACAGGATCGGTAGTTCCGCAAAAATTCTCTTCAATCAATGTTACATTATATGTTCCAGGTGCAGTGTAGATATGAATTGGACTTTCTAAAGTTGAGGTGTCTCCATCTCCAAAATTCCAGATATGCGCAGCTAGGTCTGTACAATTGGGTCCAAATCCACCTTCTGTTAAATTAGTGAACTGTATGGCTGTATTCACACAACCTGGTGATTCATATTCAAAATCAACTTCAGGTAGCTTTAAAATAATAATAGGGCCTGCAGTTAAAAACGTCTGCCCACAAGATGTTGAAATTATTAAGGTGATGGTATAACTTGAATTAGGGCAACTAGATTCAGTATATTCATGTGGAATAGGAAACGGATCAGCTACAGTAGGATTATTTGGATCATAATTTGCAACAGCTACAATGAGTTCGGCTTGTGTATAAGTATCTTGTACTCCATCTCCATAATCTACAAAATAAGTTGTGTCAGACGGATTTGCACCCCAAGATCCGATGGCAAAATCGAGTTCGTTAATAGGTAAGCACAAATTCACTGTATTACCTGGACTTATTATCGCACCAATCGGATTACTCGAATTTTTCACCAAGATAGTTTCAGTGGCATTACAACCACTATCTCCATAACCTGTTATCATCATATTATACGATCCTAAGTTTGGATAAGTATGCACTATAGGAAAGGTGATATTTGTCTCAGTACTTCCATCTCCCCAATCTATATCATAAGTTGTTACACAGCTATCAGATGGAGATGTATTACCAACATTTATAGTATAAGCAGGATCTAAAGTGTTATTTCCACAGTTATCAAACGGAGGAGTAAACTGTGCATCTAAATCTACAAAACTAAGATCTGGTCGCTGTTCTATACTTACGTTTTGTGAGACTGAAGCTGTACAACCGTTAGAATCGGTCACTGTCAAAGTAGCCATAAAACTCGAAAAACCACAACCTCGTGCATCATAAACATGCATTGGGTCTTGATCTGTGGAGGTGTTGCCATCTCCAAAAGTCCATGCAAAGGTGAAAGGACTAGAACCAATAATATTCGATGAAAATTGAATAGGTATTTCCGAACATTCACCATCGTTAAAGGTAAAATCTACCGTTGGTGGACTACCCACTGTAATGGTTGCTGCTCCACTTTCTGGTGTGCTGTCTCCAGTACTATCCGAGACCGATACAATTTCATATACAAAATCACCAACAACATTGGTATTAGTTGTTAGAGATACAGAATCGTCGGTGCCTAAAGTTAAAATACTTTGTTGTGCACCATTATTAATGGTATAAACAAAAGTGTAAGGTACAGTACCACCTGAACCTGTAAAGGTGATTTCTGGCAATGGAGTATCATTAAGACAAACCGTTGCAGTACCTGATATCGTAGCACTAGGCGGCACTAAAACCAACACCTTTGTGGTTGTTACAGATACAGTATTAGTATCTAGAAACTTGCTTGTATTATTAAAAGCAGCCGTTAGACCTACTACACAACAAATCACTAAAAAGAGTAAGCTATGTTTAATTTTCTTCATAAATTGATAATAGCTAATTACTTAAAGAAATTCAATGTAGTTAAATTCTTGTTAAGTCAATATCAAACAGCGCTAATATTCGACAAGATTATTTTAAACTCTACAAAAGACCTTTTTTATTATAAAATTTATACTAAAATGCAAACTAAATGCTTTTAATTTTAGTTAGAAATACTTAGTAATGGGTATTTTAACTAACAACCGTTAACAACGAATCAAGTGATTCTGCACTTTTAAAGATTTAAGACTTAGTGAATTGAAACTAAATTTTATTAAAAAATTAAATAAAACCAACTGTGTTAAATTTTTAGGCGTCAGTATTAAATTCCCTATTTTTAAACCATCATATCTAATCCACCAACAACTCATGAAAAAGCACATCCATTTTTGTATTGCCCTATTCTTACTTTTTACTTTAAATAATATTTCAGCTCAAGACACTTCTAAAGTTAAAGACTCAATAAAAAAAGCCACTAAAGAACTGCCTTTAGAACCTACTAGAAAAGTCAATTTTACCACTAATAAAGGGACTTGGATTTCGGTAGATGTGAGCCCAGATGGTAACACCATTATGTTAGATATGATGGGAGATTTATACACTATTCCTATAACAGGAGGAAAAGCTACTAGAGTAACAGAAGGTATGCCTTACGATGTTCATCCACGCTATAGTCCTGATGGAAAGTCTATTCTCTTTATTTCAGATAAAAGTGGTTCAGACAATCTTTGGACAATGGACTTAGCTACAAAAGAACAAAAACAACTTACCAAAGATAAAAATAAGTACCACGTCTCTGCATCTTGGAGTCCGGATGGTGATTATATTGTTGGCACACGAGGAAGGCGCAACATAAAACCTTTTATAGTGCATAAAGATGGAGGTTCTGGTGCCGATATACTGAAAGAACAAAAAGCAAATAAGTATATCGATCCAGCTTTTAGTGCAGACGGTAAACATATTTACTTTTCAGCACGTCGTGGAGCATGGAATTATAATGCACAGTTACCACAATATCAGATTATGAGTTTTGATCGCGAAGATGCTAATACCGAAATGGTGACTTCTCGTTATGGCTCAGCATTTACACCTACCTTATCAAAAGATGGTAAATGGATGGTTTATGGCAGCCGATTTGAAGAACACACTGGTTTGGTTCTACGAAATCTTAGTTCTGGAGAAGAACGTTGGTTAGCGTATCCTGTACAGCGCGATGACCAAGAGTCTATTGCTCCCTTAGGAGTATTACCAGCGATGGCTTTTACACCAGACAGTAAAAATTTAATAGCCTCCTACAGCGGAAAACTATACAAAATAGGAATTGCAAATGGTAATGCAACAGAGATTCCGTTTTCGGTAGATATAGATTTAGATATGGGACCAATGGTAGCGTTTAAATATCCAATCGATGATTCACCTGAAGGTTTTGTAACGCAAATACGTGGAGCCAAGCCATCACCAGATGGGACACAAATTACTTTTACAGCATTAAACCGCTTATACGTTATGGAGTTACCAAACGGAACTCCAAAACGATTAACTGACCACAACTTTACAGAAGCGATGCCAGCTTGGTCACCAGACGGAAAGCAAATTGTATTTACTACATGGAAATACGATGGAGGACATTTATATAAAGTAAATGTCAGTGGTAAAGGGAAACCTGTTCAACTCACAAAAGAACGTGGTATTTATAGTGATCCTGCATGGTCTTATAAATCTAACCGTATTGTATTTACAAAAGGATCAGCACAAACCTACGATGATGCTATAAATCCATTTAATGGTAGAACGATTGAGGAATTAGCTTGGATTTCTGGAGATGGTGGAGCCATTACAATAATAGATCGAGCTAAAAGACGAGGCTTACCTCATTTTACAAATGTGAATAATCGCATCTATTTAAATCATGGCAGCAAAGGCTTAATTTCTATACGTTGGGATGGTAGTGACGAAAAAGAACATTTAAAATTAACAGGAATTAAAACTTATGGGTCTTCAGACGTCTTCGGAAAAGAACACGACCTTGCCTCTGCAATGCCAAGTCATCAAGAAGGCTGGCGAGAAAACAATAAAGGATCAACTCCAAGTGAGATTAGAATTTCTCCTGATGGCACACATGCTTTAGCTAAAATTAATAATGATATTTATTCGGTTATTATTCCAATGATTGGAAAAACACCTTCTATCTCATTGGCCAAACCAGAAAAAGCAGCCTTTCCTGCAACTAAACTTACGATTATGGGAGGTGAATTTCCAGCTTGGTCAAAAGATAGTGAAAAAGTGCACTGGTCTCTTGGATCAAGCCACTTCGCCTATGATTTAGCAAAAGGTAAATCCTTCTCTGATAGTTTGGCTTTAACTAAGAAAAAAGAGAAAGAACTCAAGAGAGCTAAAAAAGAAACTGATTCTACTAAAACTAATGGAGATGAGGACAAGAAAAAAGACAAGCCAAAGTTTAGAGCAGATGAGTATAAAGTAAAGGTTAAATACAAACGTTCAATTCCAAAAGGTAAAACCCTACTTAAAGGAGGTCGTATCATTACTATGAATGGTAAAGAAGTGATTGAAAATGGTGATATTTTAATAGAAAATAATCGCATTGTGAATGTTGGTGTTTCAGGAAGTTTTACAGTGCCTAATGATGCCAAAATCATTGATATTAAGGGTAAAACTATTACACCTGGGTTTGTAGATACACATGCACACATGTGGCCAAATTGGGGAGTTCATAAAAATCAAGTATGGATTTATTCTGCAAATTTAGCCTATGGAGTCACAACGACTAGAGATCCACAAACCGCAACAACCGATGTATTAACATATTCTGATATGGTTGAGGCAGGTATGATTCATGGCCCAAGAGTTTACAGTACAGGTCCTGGCGTTGGTTTTTGGGCTTATAACATCACAAGTTTGGAGCATGCTAAAGAAGTTTTAAAGCAATACAGTGAGTACTATAATACCAAGAGTATAAAAAGTTACCTCGTTGGTAATCGTCAACAACGTCAATGGGTAATAATGGCTGCTAAAGAATTAAAACTAATGCCTACCACTGAAGGTGGTTTAGATTTTAAACAAAATATGGTGAATATGATGGATGGATATCCTGGTCATGAGCATTCATTCCCTATTTATCCAATTTTTGAAGATGTGATTACGACAGCTGCACAATCTCAAATGGCTATTACGCCTACCCTTTTGGTGAGCTATGGTGGACCATGGGCTGAGAATTATTTCTATTCTAGAGAAAATCCCTATAATGATAAAAAGTTGCAGTACTTTACTCCTTATGAAGAATTAGCCCAGAAATCGAGAAGAAGACCAGGTTGGTTTATGGATGAAGAACACGTATTTAAAAAACACGCAGTGTTTATGAAAGATCTTATCGAAGCCGATGGCATTGGAGGTATTGGTAGCCACGGACAATTACAAGGTTTAGGTTTTCATTGGGAATTGTGGGCTGTGGCAAGTGGTGGCATGAGCAACCATGATGCTTTACGTATTGCAACGATTAAAGGCTGTGAAGCATTAGGTTTGGATAAAGATTTGGGAACTCTTGAAGTAGGAAAAATCGCCGATATCTTAATTATGAATAATAATCCACTTGAAAATTTACGGAACACTAACACATTGACTCATGTCGTAAAAAATGGAGTTGTGTACGATGCAAATACATTAGATGAAGTTGCACCTGTAGAAAAGAAAGCAGAAACGTTCCATTGGCAAACTAAAAAACCTGAGGGACTTCCTGGAGTAAAAGATTAAAAGATTTTGAGAATTAACAGGTTTTACTAAATAGTATTCAATTTTATAATAAAACAATCTAAAAATCAACACATTATATTGTAAGAATTGTAAACCGACAAAACTGTCATAAATTTAAAAATATGCATTTTGTCGGTTTTTTATGCGTTTTATAGATTAATTAATAAAATTAATTCTATATTAGCTCTTTAATTGATTTCATTTCACCCCAAATCTAATGAAGAAAATTACATTAAGCCTAACCGCATTTCTATTGGTTTTTATGTCTGTCATTGCACAGCAATTAGACCAAAGCCAAATTAATAACTTACTTGACACACAAGGTGAGCTAACATTTAAATTCAATATTGCCAATAAAGCGCAATTGATGGAATTATCTAAATCACTAACTGTTATCAATTTTAATAGTGCAACCAAGGAAGTAAAAGCTTGGGCAAGTCGTAATCAGTTCAAAAAATTTTTAGATTTAGAGATCTCTTTCAAAGTCTATAAATCGGATAATGATATTAATGATCGTTTATTATCTAGTGACATTAGTGAGTATACTAGTACTAAACCAGGCTATACTTTAGAGTTTCCATTAACAGTTTACCCAACTTATAACGACTACGAAGCTCAAATGCAGAATTTTGAAACTGAGCATTCTGATATTGTAGACTATTTTAGCATTGGAGAAACAGGACAAGGTGACAAAGAAATTCTATTTGTAAAGATTTCGAACAATGTATCTAAAGATGAAGCAGAACCAAAATTATTATATACATCTTCAATACATGGAGACGAGATTACTGGTTTTCCTATAATGTTAGACTTAATCGATTACCTTATCACTGCATATAAAGACAATTCGCATCCAGACCACACACGGGTTAAATACTTAATAAATAACTCTGAAATATGGATTAACCCAAACGCAAATCCCGATGGTACATACCATTTAAGTACTAATAATACTTCGGTCGCAAATGCAAGACGTGGAAATGCTAATAATGTTGATTTAAATAGAAATTACCCTGATATATATGAAGGCTCGCACGCAGATGATGAAGCATACCAAACAGAAACCCTTCATTTTATGCAGTTAGCGGAAGACAACCACTTTGTTCTTTCTGCAAATTTTCATGGAGGTATTGAAGTAGTCAATTATCCTTGGGATACTACTTTCGAAAGACATCCTGATGATTCTTGGTGGCTTTTAACTGCTGGAGAATATAGAGATAATGCTCAGAGTGATGGTCCTTCTGATTATATGAATGGCGAAAATAACGGCATTACACATGGTGCAGATTGGTATAAAATAAATGGAGGTCGACAAGATTACATGAATTATAATCACCACTGCAAAGAGGTGACAATTGAGTTATCAAATACTAAAAAGCCATTTGCAAATGAGCTAGATGATTTTTGGGAGTATAACAAAGAGGCATTACTCGATTACTTAGTACAAGGAACGTATGGCTTTAATGGCCTTATTAAAGACGCATATACAGGCATGCCAATTAAAGGCGCTACAATAAAGGCTATTGGGCATGATGATCTTGGTTCTTGGACGGTTTCTGATGTAAATGGGGACTATTATAGACCAATATTTGCAGGAACTTACGATTTAATATTTGAAGCCCCATTTTATCAACCAGTTATATTAAACAATAAAATAATAGCAAATTACGAAACAAAAGTATTAGCAAATGTTCTGATGAAACCATTAGTACCAACTATTACAAATAGTTTAAAAGTTACAGATATAGATTTATCATCGAAAACACTCAACTCTCCCTTAGTCACAACTCTAAGTTCTGATTTAAAATATAGAGTAGTTGATTCTGATTCTTGGATAAAAGTTTTAGAAATCGAT
>NZ_CAXBGB010000088.1:0-12703 GCF_963975125.1 uncultured Winogradskyella sp.
TTTTGTTTTCATGATATAAGATTTTGAATAATTCTAGAACAACTATGCCTTACTTGTGTATTTGCACAATAATTGAGTTCAGGTAGATTTTACAATAATTAAAAAATCCATTTGTTTGAGCAATAAAGAAGCTAAATGTTAGCAAAAAATAATTGGTGGCACCCTTGTTTTCATTGAATTATAAATTAATAGCCTCAATGAAGTTACACCCTAAATCAATGTGTTAGGTGTAAAATGTGATGAGTAGCTCAAAAAACAACATGTTTAACAAACGAAATTAAGAGAGGTTGCTTTTAAAGATCCGTGATAAGGGAATATTTATATCTGGTTGAAGAATAACATTAGACCTATTTACAGCAGACACATAGTTTTTATTAATAATATAGGATCTATGAACTTTAACAAAATTAGGTGGTAACTCTTCTAGTATAGCTTTAATTTTATTGCGATCTATAATCGTTTTGCTATCCGTTACAAATTCTAAATAATTGCCATCAGATTTTATGTATTTTAACTTTTTTAAATACACCTTAGATTTATTATTAAGTATTACTGCAATTTCTTCAACCTTTTTTGCAATATGTTCCTTTTCTAATTCCACTTCTTTAATGCGCTCTTGTGATTGTAAAAAACGACGCCCAAACCAAACTGCTATTAGAGAAGTAATAAGAGCTACAATGAACCACCGCCAGCCCAAACTCTCTTGCTTGTAAATCTCTAATTCATTTTTCTGATTCTCTTGCTGAAGCTTAATTATTTTATTAGCCTGTTTCTGGCTTTCATACTTTGCTGTAATTTCAGCAATGTTTTCATTTTGTTGAAATTTTGCAATAGAATCACTTAAAAACTTATACTTATTTGAATGAAAAAGGGCCTTTTTATAATCTCTTTTTAACGCATGTGCTTTTGATAAATAATATTCTATTTCAGCAGCTTGATTCCTTTTTTTATTTACCTCTTTGGCTTTTGTAAAATTGATAATAGCACTTTCGGGCTTATTTATATTGTAATAGCTTTGACCAAGTAAAAAATATGTTTTATCAATATTTGTTAAAAAGTTAATATCCTTTTTTATTAGAATAGAGTTTGTAAAATAGTCTATAGCATCTTGGTAACGCTCCTCATCTATAAGTGATTGCCCAATATTATAATAGACTATTGACTTCAATTTATCATTTTCTCCGCTTTCAAGTTCTTTCAGCATTTTTAAAGAAGCGGTTGTTTTCTGTTTTGGTGTCATTCCTCTGCTTGTAGAATTCACCTTGTGTTTTTTATTTTCATTACCACTTACACTTAACGAAGCATCAAAAAAGTAGTCCGCTAATTTGAGTTTATTCAACTTTTCGTAAATAACACCAATCTGTAAATAAGATTTAGCCAACCCTTTTTTATTATTTGCAGTTTTATAGAAATCTACACTTAGGAAGTAAAATTCTAAAGCCTTGTCAAACCGTTCTTTTAAGTCAAATATAGCAGCTTGGTTATAGTTGGTATTGCCATTAATAACATCCGAAAACTTATCTTGATTATCGAAATTAAATTGTAGTAAATTTTGTGCCTCGGCTGTTTTATCTAAAGCGATAAGGTAAAATGAATAGTAATACCCAGTGGCTCCTATAAGAAAAGTGTCTTTTTTCTTTTCGGCAATATTATACGCTTTTTTAGAGAAGTATAAAGCACTATCCTGATTTTTGACGCCATTTTTAATAGCGCGTTGAATAAGGGAATCAATTTCTGTATGCTCGGTTTGTGCGTTTCCAAAACAAGAAAGAAATAAAAACAAGAAAAACACATAACCACTATTCTTCATACTGTAAAGTACAAAAAAAAACAGAAGTTATTGACTTCTGCTTTGTTACATTAAGAATTTCGCCTGCTAATCATTCAACTTCAAAACAGCCATAAATGCTTGTTGAGGTATTTCTACATTACCAACTTGGCGCATACGTTTTTTACCCTTTTTCTGCTTTTCAAGTAATTTACGCTTACGCGAAATATCACCACCATAACATTTTGCAGTTACATCTTTACGTAAAGCTTTTATGGTTTCTCTAGATATAATTTTAGCTCCGATTGCTGCTTGTATTGGAATATCGAATTGTTGACGCGGAATTAATTCTTTCAATTTCTCACACATCTTTTTACCAATATGTTGTGCATTATCTGCGTGTATTAAAGCAGAAAGTGCATCAACAGGTTGAGCATTTAATAAAATATCTAAACGAACTAACTTAGATGTTTTCAGGCCAAGAGGGTGATAGTCAAAAGAAGCATAACCCTTTGAAACTGTCTTAAGTCGATCATAGAAATCGAAAACAATTTCCGCTAATGGCATTTCAAAAGTTAATTCAACACGTTGAGTTGTTAAATACGTTTGGTTTAAGACAATTCCCCTCTTTTCTATACAAAGAGACATTACATTACCAACAAAATCAGATTTAGTAATAATGGTTGCCTTTATATAAGGTTCCTCAACTCTGTTTACAGTTGAAGGCTCTGGTAAATCAGATGGATTATTTACTATAAAAGGCGTATCTGGATCTTTGTTTGTATACGCATTATAAGATACGTTAGGTACTGTTGTAATAACCGTCATATCAAACTCGCGCTCTAAGCGTTCTTGAATGATTTCCATGTGCAACATACCCAAGAAACCACAACGGAATCCAAAGCCTAATGCAGCAGAACTCTCTGGTGCAAATACTAAAGAAGCATCGTTAAGTTGAAGTTTTTCCATAGAGTTTCTAAGCTCTTCGTAATCTTCTGTGTCAACAGGATAAATACCTGCGAAAACCATAGGTTTTACATCTTCAAAGCCTTCAACAATATTAGTTGTTGGGTTTGCGAAATCAGTAATCGTATCACCAACCTTTACTTCTTTAGCTGTTTTAATACCAGTAATTAAATAGCCTACATCGCCAGCTTTAACACTTTTTTTAGCAACTTGAGTTAATTTTAAAGTGCCAACCTCATCAGCAAAATATTCTTTATCTGTAGCAACAAACTTAATTTTTTGTCCTTTTTTAATTTCACCGTTAAAAACTCTAAAATAGGTTTCAATACCTCTAAATGTGTTATAAACTGAATCAAAAATTAAAGCCTGTAATGGAGCGTCAACGTCTCCTTTTGGAGCTGGAACACGCTCAATAATGGCTTTTAAAATGTTATCGACACCAAAACCTGTTTTTCCACTGGCATGAATCACTTCTTCGGGATAGCAACCCAATAAATCAACGATGTCGTCTGTAACCTCTTCTGGGTTTGCACTTGGTAAATCTACCTTATTAAGCACCGGAATAATTTCTAAATCATTTTCTAAAGCCAAATATAAGTTTGAAATTGTTTGTGCCTGAATACTCTGAGCGGCATCAACAATTAATAAAGCGCCTTCACAGGCTGCAATAGAGCGAGAGACCTCATAAGAGAAATCTACATGACCAGGAGTATCAATAAGATTTAACACATAGTCTTGCCCTTCAAAGGTATATTCCATTTGAATAGCATGAGACTTAATGGTAATACCACGCTCACGCTCTAGATCCATACTATCTAAGAGCTGATCTTGTTTTTCACGAGCAGTCACTGTTCCTGTATAATCTAGTAAACGATCTGCTAATGTACTTTTTCCGTGGTCTATATGTGCAATAATGCAAAAATTACGAATGTTTTTCATCTGTTGATATACACTGTTTTTGTGTTAAGATGGAATATCCAGAAAGATTATTTAAAATTAAACAACCTCCACAGGAGGGATATTTCATCTATCATTTCTAAAGAAATAAATAGGTTTGCAAATATAATTGATTTCTTGTGCTTTGCGACATCAATAATCATAATAAAACCGTGATGAATTACGGTAAAACCGTAATATTAAGTAAAAAACAATTTATATATTGCAGCACAAACTTAACTTATGATTGCTCGCCTACGATTTTATATTAGCGTACTTCTATTTATATTTAGTATTTCCGTATTTGCTCAAGATTTTTCTATTTCAGGAAAAATCATTGATTCAGACAACAACCCTATTGAGTTTGCAAATGTGGTTGTTCTTATAGAAAAAGGGGGTGAATTTCTTAAAGGAACATCAACAGATAACGAGGGCTTTTTTATATTGAATAATTTAGACGCAGCTACGTATTTTATTAAAATAAGTTATATAGGTTTTGAAGAATTTGAACAAAAAATCATCCTAACAGGAGATTTAAATTTAAAAACAATTCAGTTAAATGAGACTCCCGAAAGCCTAAGTGAAGTTACCGTTATAGCAAAAAAGCCAACAATAATACGTAAGCCAGACCGTTTAATTTTCAATATTGAAAATACTGCATTAACAGAAGGTAGTACCTTAAGTGTTTTAAAAAGCACACCAGGAATTATTGTGTCGGAAGGTAGTATTAATATCAAAAGTTCACCAGCAACGGTTTTTATTAATAATAGACGTGTACAATTAACTTCAGAAGAACTTATTACTTTATTAGAAAGTTCACCAGCAAGTAGCATAAAATCAGTTGAGGTTATTACAAATCCGCCAGCAAGTTATGATGCAGACAGTGGTTCTGTTATTAATATTATAATGAGTAAAAATCTCGTAACAGGTTATAGAGGCAGTGTTTTTACCAATTATACGCAAGGAGTGTTTCCGAAATATAATGCTGGTACAAGCCATTATTTTAAAAATAATAAAGTCAACCTTAACGTAAATTATAGTTACACCAATCAAAAAATAAATAGAGATCAAGATGATACCGTTAATTTTTTAGATAATCCAAACCCAGAAACACCAGATATTTACGAAATCAATCAAATTTGGAAGTCTAATATCAATAGAAACACATGGTCCGAAACGCATAATCTTAATCTTAATTTCGATTATTATATTGATGATAAAAACACATTGAGTCTTACCAGCACTGGATTATATACTCCATATTTTAAGTATCAAATTAGAAATAAAACTGATATTACAGATGAAAATCTAAATTTCTTATCAAGTTTTACGGCCGATAATTTATCTAGAGATAACAAATACAATATTGGTACAGACTTAAATTTTAGACACGATTTTGAAAATAGTGCAAGTTTAGCGTTTAATGCGCATTATACAATTTATGATTACGAACGCAATCAGAAAGTATTTCAAGACAACTTAGTTGAAGATGATTCAGAATTTAACACGCTCGCCAATCAAGATACTCAGATTATCACAGGAAAAATTGATTATAATTTACCCATTGATGATACATCCGTATTTGATTTAGGTCTGAAATATTCAAATATAAATACCGAAAGTGATATTACGAGATTAGATATTATAAATGGCGAAGAAGTGCTCAATACTGAGAATACGGATGCTTTTAAATACGATGAAAAGGTATTTGCAGCATATACTAACTATAGTAAATCTTGGGATAAATGGGATTTAAACTTAGGGCTAAGAGTTGAACAAACAAATATTGAAGGAGAATCTTTAACTTTAAGTGAAACGAATACGCAAGACTATCTCAATTGGTTTCCAAATGTGGGCTTGTCTCATCAACTACTAGAAAAAGCAAGTATATACGGAAGTTATAAACGAAGCATTACAAGACCTAGTTACACGGATTTAAATCCATTTACATTTTTTATAAATGAAAATGCAGTTGTGCTGGGAAACCCTAATTTGGTACCAACCTACAGAGATCACTACAAAGTGGGAACTAATTTTTTAGAGCATTTTACGATTGAAGCTTATTATATGAACTATGATGGTGATATAGTAGAATTGCCAAGACAAAATAATCAAACCAATATTGTTGCATACACACCAACAAATCTAGACAAAAAGGTTGAGTATGGTTTCGATTTCTCGTTTGATTATTATCCAACAAGCACTTGGAACCTTTATTTTGTCACATCATTTTATAACATTTCAGAAGAGGCAAATTTTGGCGAGGGATTTGTAGAACTAAATCAATGGTCTAATTACAGCATCTTAGCAAATAATTTATCACTATTGAATGACAGGAGTTTAAATTTAAACCTAAGCTTTACATGGGTTGGTAAAAATTTACAGCAGTTTCAAACGGTTGAGGATCGATTGGTTTCAGAGTTTAGTTTATCAAAATCTATTTTAAATGGAAAAGGTGTAATTTCATTGTCTATAGAAGACATGTTTAATGACCAAGATTATAAAACCTCTTTAAACTATTTAAATCAATCGAGCTCTAGTTTTGTAGATGTTGACAATAGGTTTATAAAATTAGGTTTCCGTTACAACTTTGGTAATACAAAACTTAACACTAATCAGCGCACTACAGACGCTGAAGAACGTGAAAGACTGAAAGATTTAAACTAGTCTTGCCACTCAGCAATAAACAAATTTGTATCTCTCAACTAGTATATTTCAGAACACAGCTAATCGCGCCATTCTGCAATAAACAAGTTGGTATCTCTACCACCTCCATTATTTCGGTTAGATGAAAACGCTAAGTGCTTGCCATCATTAGAATAAACAGGGAAGGCATCAAAAGTCTCACCATGGGTTACTCGCGTTAAATTCTTACCATCAATATCTATTAAATACAAATTGAAAGGAAATCCACGTTCAGCTTCAAAATTAGATGAGAATAAAATTTTCTCACCAGAAGGATGAAAAAACGGACTCCAATTTGCATTGCCTAAATCAGTTAATTGTCTTAAATCAGAACCATCAGCATTACAGATATAAAGTTCCATTTCTGTTGGTTCAACTAAGCCTTGAGCTAATAGATCTTTATAATCTTTAATTTCTTTTTCTGTCTTAGGACGAGACGAACGGAATATTAGTTTTGTACCATCTGGAGAGAAGAAAGCTCCACCATCGTAACCCAATTCATTTGTAATTTGTTTTACATTACTTCCATCAATATTCATGGTGTATAGTTCTAAATCACCACTTCTTGTTGATGTAAACACAATTTTATCACCCTTAGGAGATACCGTTGGTTCAGCATCGTAACCAACCTCATTGGTTAATTGTTTTACAATATTACCTTCTAAATCTGCGACAAAAATGTCGTAGCTATCATAAATTGGCCAAATGTATTTTCCGTTTTGTCTTAAAGGTGTATCTGGGCAGTTTTCATCACCCAAATGCGTCGAAGCATAGATAATATGTTTGTTGTCTGGCAAGAAATAAGCACAAGTAGTTCTACCTTTTCCTGTACTTATCATGGGTGGAGCAATGCTATCAGTAAAAGTTTCATTGGCATTCATCAAAAACATTTGGTCGCAACTAACATTCCATTTGGCATTGTTAGATTGAAAAACCAACTGCTTATCGTCAAAACTCCAGTAGGCCTCAGCATTATCACCACCAAACGTAACCTGTCTAATAGATTTAAAATGGATTTCTTCTGGATAGATTAGTGGATTTTTTGTTGAGGTAGAATCTATGGTAGACTCAGTTTTAGATTCGGATACTTTAGAGGTTTCTTCTTTACAAGATGAAAATGTAACCAGTAGAATTAAAATAACAGTGATTCTGTTCATAATAAAGTATTATAATAAATGGCTTTTAATGCCTAATTTTGTGCAAAAATAAGATTTAAAGATGAAATGAGCCACGAAATACATCTGATAATAATTCAGAATGGTAATGGCAAATTACATTTCACAAATTTAATTAAATAGATATTTTATAAATGAAAAATTGGATGTTTTTATTGTTTTTAGCAAGTGTGCTTTCTTGTAAAAACGAATCTAAAGTTGTAGATAACAAAATAAAGGAAGATGTTGCTTTTTTAGCAGACGATAAATTAGAGGGAAGGCAAACCGGAACAAGAGGTGAAACCTTGGCTGCTAAATATCTCGTGGAGCGTTTTAGAACCATTGGTTTACAACCAAAAGGAACCGAAGGGTATTTGCAATCGTTCTCATTTAAACCCAAAACAGATCCTCATGGTGAAGTTAAATTTACAACAAATGCAGACAGTACAATTACTGGAAATAACATCATTGGATTTATAGACAACAATGCAAAATCTACCATTTTAATCGGTGCACATTACGATCATTTAGGTTTTGGAGGCGAAGGTTCATTATATAGAGAAAATGACAAAGCGGTTCACAATGGTGCAGATGATAATGCGAGTGGAGTGGCAGTAATGTTGAATTTGGCGAGTCGAATAAAAATTAAAAATGACCAAGCAGAAATAAAAGACAAAAACAACTATTTATTTATGGCATTTTCAGGTGAGGAAATGGGATTATTAGGCTCTAATTACTTCTCAAAAAACCCAACTATTAATGCAGAATCTATTAATTATATGATTAACATGGATATGGTTGGTCGTATGAAAGCAGATAGCACTTTAGCGGTTTACGGAACGGGAACCTCTCCAATATTTAAACAAACGTTGAAATCTAATAATGATAAATTTAAATTGGTTGAAAATGAAAGTGGAGTAGGTCCAAGTGATCACACATCGTTTTACTTAATTGATATTCCTGTCCTACATTTCTTTACAGGTCAGCACGAAGATTACCATAAACCAGGCGATGATTCTGAAAAGTTGAATTACGATGGCATGAATCTTATTTCGGATTACATTTATAATATTATTACTGATTTAGATGACAATGGCGAGTTGGTTTTCAGAAAAACAAAAAATGAAAGTGAGGAAACACCTCGGTTTAAAGTTGGTTTAGGGGTTGTACCAGATTATTTGTACGATGGAAAAGGCATGCGAATCGATGGAACGCGCGAAGAAACGCCAGCATTTGCAGCAGGTTTACAAAAAGGGGATATTGTTTTAAAACTCGGAGATAGTACGATCACAGATATGATGAGTTATATGCGTGCTTTATCTGTTTTCGATAATGGTGATGAAGCCGAAATTACGGTGAAGCGCGGAGACAAAACTATAGATACTAAGGTTAAGTTTTAAGAGTTCATCATAACCTTTCGCAAAAGGAAGGACTTATTTCTCAAACGGAAAAAGATTATGAATAAACGCTAGGCCTCACAGGTTTCAATACCTGTGAGGTCTTATACAGGAAATAATGAAAATATCAAAACAACATATCATAACCAAAACCCATCTCATCATTTCGGTATTTATTGTTGTTCCAGTCGCTTTTGTAAACGGTTTTAACCCAAGTTCAGAATTCGATATTCACTTAAATACAGTTGACGAACACAATTTTTTTAAAGCCATAATGGGCTTGTATTTAGGATTTTCGATATTGTGGATTCTAGGTGTTTTTAAAGTAAATTATTTAAAAATTGCATTAATAACCAATCTTATTTTTATGTTTGGTTTGGGTTTTGGAAGATTACTAAGTTGGCTTATAGATGGCACACCAACATCTGGATATATTTTCGGAACCTTTGCAGAATTATTTTTAGGCTTTTATGGTTTTTGGGTATTGAAATACCGACTAGATTAGCCCAATGATCTCAACTAATAGTCTAAAATAACTTAGCTTTGCATCAAAATTTAAACACTTGGTTAAAATAGGCGACATAGAATTACCAGACTTTCCATTGCTTTTGGCACCTATGGAAGATGTTAGTGATCCACCATTTAGAGCGTTATGCAAGGAACAAGGTGCAGATGTGGTTTATACTGAGTTTGTGTCTAGTGAAGGTCTAATCCGCAATGCAGCAAAGAGTGTTATGAAATTAGATATCTACGAAAAAGAACGACCAGTTGGTATTCAGATTTTTGGAGCCAATATGGAAAGCATGTTGCAGACCATTGATATTGTAGAAAAGTCAAATCCAGATATCATTGACATCAATTTTGGCTGTCCTGTTAAGAAAGTAGTTTCTAAAGGGGCAGGAGCAGGAATTCTGAAGGACATCTGTCTTATGGAACAGCTAACGGCAGAAATGGTTAAACGCACCAATTTACCTGTTACAGTAAAAACCAGATTAGGTTGGGACCACGACTCTATAAAAATTGTTGAGGTTGCTGAACGTTTGCAAGATGTTGGCTGTAAGGCCATTGCAATACATGGGAGAACTAGAGCGCAAATGTATAAAGGTGATGCTGACTGGAAACCTATTGCTGCAGTGAAGAACAACCCAAGAATGCATATTCCTGTATTTGGAAATGGCGATATAAATACACCTGAAAGGGCTGCGGAAATGAGAGATTCTTATGGCCTAGATGGTGCTATGATTGGACGTGCAACTATTGGAAATCCATGGTTTTTTAAACAGGTTAAACACTATTTTGAAACAGGTGAACATTTAGCTCCAATCTCTTTAGTAGAGCGTGTTGAAGCCGCAAGACGTCATTTACAAATGGCAATAGATTGGAAAGGTGAAATCCTTGGTGTTTTTGAAACTAGAAGACATTATACCAACTATTTTAAAGGGATTCCACACTTTAAAGAATACCGAATGAAAATGGTAACAAGCGACGATTCTAAAGACGTATTTGCTGCTTTTGACGAAGTTTTGGAAACGTTTCCAGATTATCAGTTTACCTCTTAAGACTGAATTAATTGCCTTGTGATGCGTTGAGAAGCAATTCTCGATGCAATAATTCCTAACGCAAAGATTGTTGCTAAAACGATAAACACATTAATAAAATTCAATCGTACAGGATAAGGTAACTCTGGTGTTAACATCACCAAATCATAGGATTGTTGTAAAAACACAATTAATAAGCCAATTGCAACACCAATAACTCCGCTTACAACAGTCATTAAACTGCCTTGCCAAAAGAAAATAGACTTAATTGTTTTTGGTTCTGTGCCTAGATTAAACAACGTGTTTAATGATTTCTTTTTATCTAAAATCATCATAATGATAGCTCCAATAACATTAAACAAAGCTATGATTATCACCAAAGTAAATATGAGGTAAATAGCCAGATTTTCGGTATTCAACATTTTGAATAAAGCATCGTTTAACTGCTCTCTATTTTTAATGATAAATCTATTTTCGAAAGCATTTTCTAGTTGCTCCTTAGTTTCAGATTCATCGGCATTGGGTTTTAGTTTCAATTCTAAAGAACTTATTTGGGAGTCATTGTAGTTTAGTAAATTTCTTGCCAAACTTATATCAGCAAATATATATTCATTATTCAATTCTTCATTAATATCAAATAGTCCAACATTGTTTACGTAAACTGAATTATACATGCTTTTTAACGAACTTGGCTGTCCTTTCCCTGGTTTAGGCACATAAAGAGATAAGGGCTTGAGGTAATTAAAAATGCCAAAAGATAGATTATTAGAAATTCCCCAACCAGAAACCACATCGTTACTTTCTGGCGAAATCCAATTGCCTTTAGTTACCATAGAATCTATATTGGTAACTTTTAAGTAGTTTAAATCCACACCTTTTAAGGTAGCAAGAAGATTCTTGTTTTCAGATTTAATAATAATGCGTTCTTCAATAATTTTAGAATAAGAAGCAATCCCATTTAAGGCATTTAACTTAGACATGTCCTCTTCAGAAAAAAGAAACGATTTACCTTCTGTGGGTATTAATTTTAAATCGGGATCTACAAAAGAAGAAAATTGAAGACTAAAATCTTTTAACCCAGCAAAAACAGATAGTACAATAAAAAGTGCTGCAGAGGCAATAACTACACCACCAGAAGCGATAAGCGTCATTATATTTATAGCATTATTACTGCTTTTAGAAAATAGATAACGTTTTGCTATATATAAAGGAAAATTCACTTAAGATTTTTTTCGCTTACCAAGTAAATCTGGATTTTCAAGTGGGTCATCCTCTCCTTTTAGAGAACGCTCAATACCGTCAATATATTCTAAGGAGTCATCAATAAAAAATTCAAGCTGTGGCATACGTCTCAATTGATGACGTGTACGTTGCGCAAGCTCATGTCTAATTAAAGGTTTGTTAGATCGAATACCTTCTAGCAAAGGCTGTGCTTCTTTATTCGGAAATATACTTAAGTAAACTTTAGCTACAGATAAATCTGTAGTTACATTTACTTTACTCACTGAGATAATAACACCTCGCAAACCACCATCAGTTGCTGCTTTTTGTAATACTTCTGCTAGGTCTTGTTGGAGTATGCCTCCTATTTTTTTCTGTCTCTGTGTAAATTCTTCCATAATGATTATTATAACTAATCATCTGCAAAAGTAGAGGTTATTTAAAGATTATAGTATTTTTGAGGGTAAAAATTGACTTTTTAAGTATAGTCTTTCAAGATTAATTAAACAGATATTCTGTTTTCACTGAACACAAAAGATGAGAAAAATAGAGCACATTGGTATTGCTGTAAAAGATATAGATAGTTCTAATGACCTTTTTTCGGCGTTATTCGGAAAAGACCATTATAAGGTTGAAGATGTAGAGAGTGAAGGTGTAAAAACGTCTTTTTTTAAATGTGGTCCCAATAAAATTGAATTGCTTCAAGCTACTAATAAAGACAGCCCAATAGCTAAGTTTATTGAAAGGAAAGGAGAAGGTATTCACCATATTGCATTTGCTGTAGATGATATTGAGAAAGAAATAGAAAGACTTACCATGGAGGGTTTTGAGATGATTCATAAAGCGCCCAAGAAAGGTGCAGATAATAAGTTAATTGCTTTTTTACATCCAAAATCTACAAATGGTGTTTTAGTAGAATTATGTCAAGAGATTAAGGAATAATTTTCTTGTAGAGTTTTAAAATATGTAGTAATATTGCAGCCTTATTGGTCCCATAGCTCAGTTGGTTAGAGCACCTGACTCATAATCAGGTGGTCC
>NZ_CAXBGB010000089.1:0-12037 GCF_963975125.1 uncultured Winogradskyella sp.
TAAATTAGCAAAAAGACTAACCTTTGGAGAACTTACAACTTTGGGATTTTAGATTTATAGATTTCGTTGATGTCTTCCTTGTTGCTATTTTACTCTACTACATCTACAAACTTATAAAAGGTACTGTTGCAATCAATATATTTATTGGAATCCTTATTATTTATTTTGCTTGGCGATTAACCGACTATCTAAACATGTACATGCTTTACAGCATTTTCGATGGATTTATGAAGGTTGGTATTATTGCGCTTATTGTGGTCTTTCAGCCAGAAATTAGAAAATTTCTTCTCATGGTTGGTTCTACTAATATTGGAGGAAAGAAGAGTTTCTTTAAAAATTTTAAGTTCTTAAAAAATGACGACCAAACCTCAACTGATGTCGATGCCATTATTAATGCTTGTAATAGAATGACAACTACAAATACCGGTGCACTAATTGTCCTAGAACGCAACAACAACTTAGATTTTCTCACAAATACAGGTGATGAAATGAATATCTTAGTATCTCAACCAATTATAGAAAGTATATTTTTTAAAAATAGCCCATTACATGACGGAGCAATAATAATCGATAACAATGTTGTAAAAGCAACACGTGTTATCCTACCAGTAAATAATGAAAAGAATATTCCTGAGCGTTTTGGATTAAGACACAGAGCAGCTGTTGGTATTACAGAAAAAACAGATGCTTTAGCGATTGCCGTGAGTGAAGAAACTGGGCAAATTTCTTATATAAAAAATGGAGAATTTGTAATGTTTAAAGATACTGATGAACTCAGAGAAAAGATTAAAAATGACTTAGGCTAGTGAGTTGCAAAAACTGCCTAACAGAATTATCAGAGCAAGGTGAGTACTGCAAAAATTGTGATGTGAAAGTGATTAAAAAACGTTTAAGTTTTAGAAATCTCTTTGTGCATCTCAGTGAAACCTTTTTTAACTATGACAATAAGTTACTCAGAACATTTACAAACTATTTAAACAACCAGAAGATGTTATTAATGGTTACATCAATGGTGTTAGAAAAAAGTACATAAATCCGATTAGCTTCTTTGGTTTATCACTAACCTTATCCGGACTTTCTGTTTTTATTCTTAAGAAGTTTTATGTAGAACACCAAGATTTTTCACGTCTTTTCGAAGGTGTTAAAATATCGCAAGAATCCTTCGGTGCAGCAATTAGTAATGCCCTAGAGTACAATTCGTTAATTTACTCAGTATTAATTCCTTTATTTGCTTTAATTTCTTGGATTGTTTTTTTTAGACAAAAAATATAATTTCACAGAGCATATTATTATTTACCTATACTCCATGTCTTTATTGGGTATAATTTTAGTGTTTATAGCACAAATTGTGTTGCTTATTATTCCAAATTACTACTTTCTTATAAGTATGCTAACATGGCCACTAATGCTATTTTATCATTGCTATATCCTTAAACGTATATTTAAATTATCTTTTGGAAATTTAGTATTAAAATCTATTCTTTGCTTTATTATTTGTAACCTATGCAATTTTCACATTTACAGTATTCTTTATAATGCTAGCAACTGGAGTTGTGAATCTTTAAGATTTTATGCCTAAATAAGTTTTTAGATTTAAACGGCTTCAGCTTTTAAAAACTGAACTTCATACAGATTTTTGTAGTATCCGCTTTCTTTTTTGAGAAGGGATTTATGTGTCCCTATTTCAACAATCTCACCTGCATCCATTACAATGATTTTATCAGCTTGTTTAATGGTTGCTAAGCGATGGGCAATAACAATAGATGTTCTGCCTTTTGTGATTTTATCTGTAGCATCTTGTATTAATTGTTCTGAATAAGAATCTACAGAAGACGTCGCTTCATCTAAAATTAAAATACTCGGATTAGTTACATAAGCTCTTAAAAATGAAATTAATTGTCGCTGACCAGAAGACAACATCACTCCACGTTCCTTAACATTATACTGGTAACCACCAGGTAAGCTCGAAATAAAGTTGTGAATACCTATAGACTTAGCAGCTTTTACAACATCTGCTTCTGTAATATCAGGATTATTCAATGTAATATTATTAAGAATAGTATCAGCAAATAAAAAGACATCTTGCAAAACGACAGCAATTTGATTTCGTAATGAGCCTAAAGTTATTTTTTTTATATCGGTTTCATCAACTGCAATAGTCCCATGATTAATTTCATAAAAACGATTCAACAGATTTATAATGGTAGATTTGCCTGCACCAGTTGCACCAACAATAGCGACAGTTTTACCAGCTTTAACATTAAACGAAATTCCTTTTAAAACTTCTTCATCTTTTACATACGAGAATCTCACATTATCAAATGCAATATTTCCTTTAAAGTGGTTGGCTTCTACAGTACCAGCATCATCGATATTAGAACTAGTATCTAACACTTTAAATACGCGATCTGCAGCTACCATACCCATTTGCAGTGTGTTAAACTTGTTTGCAATTTGATACAATGGTCTAAACAACATTGGAATAAACATCGCAAACGATATTAAATGCCCCATTGTAGTTCCGGAATTTTCAGAAATCGCATCAAATCCACCAACTAATATAACCATAGCCATAGTTAATGATGAAACAAATTCAGCTATTGGAAAAAAAATAGAATTATACCAAACAGTTTTTAGCCAACCTTTTTTATGGCGTTCATTTATAATCTTAAATCTTTTAAACTCAGTAGCTTCTCTTGTAAATAATTGAAGAATCTTCATTCCTGTAACCCGCTCTTGTACAAAAGAATTAAGATTAGAAACCTCATTACGTACATCTTCAAAAGCACGCTTCATATACTTCTGAAATATCTTCGTAGCAAAAACTATAATAGGCAATGTAATAAAAACAATAAGGCTCAATTTTAAATTAATAAAGGCCATAATCCCAGCAACAACTATCATTTTCAATATATCACTAAATATCATAAATAAACCTTGGCCAAAAATATCTGCGATTCGCTCCATATCTGTAACCGCTCTAGTAATAAGAACCCCTACTGAAGATTTATCAAAATAGGTCATTTTGAATTTAAGCATGTGGCGGAATAATTTTACTCGAATATCTCTAACTACAGATTGACCTAGCCAGCTTGCATAATAGATAAATAGTAATTGACAAATCACTTCGAAAAGAAGCAAAGCAAGCATTATGACAATATAGAAAACAAAACCCTCATACTTTTTTTCTGCAATTTGATTATCAATGGCCTGTTGCAACACATAAGGTCTTAGCGCACCAAAAACTGCCAAACCTATAACGCAGAATAACGAAATCACAAAAACCGTACGATACGGTTTTATATATTGTAATAGACGCTTAAATAAAGAAACATCGAATATTTTTTTCTTGTTTTCTGCCATATATATTTTCCGTTAAATCGGGAATTTCATCAATTTTAATTCTCTTTTCTTTGTGTTTTAGGGTAAGTTATGTTTACCAAATATAATCCATGAGCTGGAACTGAAAAACCAGCTTCGCTCCTGTTTTTTGAAGCAATGATTTTATGTAGGTCTTCTAGATTCAATTTACCTAATCCAATATTAACCATAGTACCAACTACTGCTCTTACCATATTACGCAAAAAACGATCGGCAGTAATTGTAAATACTAATTGATTATTCTTCTGAGTCCAAAAGGCTTCTTTAATATCACAATTATACGTTTTTACATCTGTTTTACTTTTAGAAAAGCATTGAAAATCTTTATACTGAAATAAGATTTTACAAGCTTCATTCATAGCTTCAACATCTAAAGGTAATTGTACCTGATAAGCAAAGTCGTAATCTAATACATTTTTTAAAGTTGAAATCTTATAATGATAAGTTCTACTTATCGCATCAAATCTAGCATGAGCTGCACCTTCAACTTCAAAAACATCTATAATAGCAATATCTTTAGGTAAAAATGAATTGAGTTTATAAACTAAATCTTTCGATTCAATTTTTTGTTCAAAATCAAAATGGGCATACATTTCTAAAGCATGTACACCAGCATCAGTCCTTCCGGCTCCCATTATTGTAATAGTATCTTTAAACAGAGTACTTAAAGCTTTTTCTAATACTTCTTGTACAGAAATTGCATTTGGCTGATTTTGCCATCCATGATAAGCTTTACCATTGTATGATAACTGTAAAAAATATCTCAAAAGATTAACCTATTTTTGCTTAGCAAGCTACAAAGATAACTTTATTCTTGCGAAGGCAGGAATCTCCTTAACAAAACATTAGACTTATAAAACACCCAAAAGCTCTACTTTAAAAAGAAATAGCTACTAAATCAAGTTTGGCATAAAAATGAAAAGAATACTCCTTTTATCAGATACACATAGCTATATAGATAACGCTATACTTAAACATGTAAAACAAGCTGACGAAGTTTGGCATGCTGGTGATATTGGTAATTTAGAAGTTACAGATAGCATCAAAAAATTAAAACCATTGAAAGGAGTTTATGGGAATATAGATGACGCTAAAGCCAAAACAGAATTTCCTCTTCATAACAGATTTAAATGTGAAGAAGTTGACGTTTGGATAACCCATATTGGTGGTTATCCTCCAAAATATAATAACCGAGTTAGAGTAGAATTACAATCTAATCCGCCAGATATTTTTATTACAGGCCATTCACACATACTTAAAGTAATGCCAGATAAAAAATTAAATCTTTTACACATGAATCCTGGTGCTGTAGGTAAACATGGTTTTCATAAAGTGAGAACGATGTTACGTTTTAAAATTGATGGTAGCCAAATTAAGGACTTAGAAGTTATTGAATTTGAAAAGCGGTAAAAAAAAGAAAAACCCAGACGGCAGAGTCTGGGTTTTTCGCACTAATACTACTAAGATTTTAGGTTCATCGTAATCGATCTACAGATTTCACAAGATCTTCATCCTTTTTAATAGCCTTGTTAGCCAAGACTAAACACACAATAGAAAAAATAGGAAGAAGAATCCCAATACCTTTCTCAGAAACGTTAGTTTCTCCAGATAAATTTAGAGATTTATAAACAAAGATTCCTAGTAAAATAAAGTTTAATATTATATTAAGTCGTCCCATTACAAATTGGAACTTTCTATTTTTAAAACTAAAAATTGAAATTAAAGATAATAACGCAGAGCCTATAAACATGGCTAAATACGCATAATTATCTAATGCAAATACTTTAACATCGTCATTGTTTGTCCACAAATGAAACACAAATATTAGCCCAGCAGTAATCGCTGCAGCTAAAAATAAATAAAGTGTTTGTATGCGTTGTATCATAACTTTGTTCTAAAAGCAATACAAAATTAGTAGTTTATTTTTTAAAAAGATAGAATTTGTTTTAAAATAAAATCGTATTTTTGCAATAGAAAGAGGTAACGCACTGAGTTGCATCGTTCTAATCTTCCAAATTAATTTCACTTTTTTCTTTTTTATTTCATCTAGAAAACATTGAATTAATAATATCAAAATTATAATACATAAGAATGTTTGAAATTTCTCAGTTAAAAGCTAAAAAGCTTCCTGAATTACAGGATATAGCTAAACAACTAAACGTACCAAAATACCGTACACAAAAAAAATTAGACTTGGTTTATCAGATTTTAGATTACCAAGCGACAAACCCTGATGCTGTTAAAGACAAAGTGGCCACTGAAGAAACTCCTTCAGAACCTAAACAGCAAAACAAACCGCCTCAAAAGCGCGCTAGAGTTCCTCAAAAACCTAAAGAAAATAAAGAACAAAAGACTCTAGAGTTTTCTAATAAAAAGGAGGACACTACAACTAAAACTCAAGAGGGTAAACCACAAGAGCACAAACCTCTAGAACGCAAACATTTGGATCGTAAAACAAATACAGACCAACCTGCAAAAGACAAGTCTAACGCTAAGGAGCCAGAGCAGAAGAAACCTAATCATCGTAATGACGATAAGAGACGTCCTCAGAAAAATGACAACAGGCAACAGCGTTCTAAAGATGGGAACACACACGGCAACAATTCTAAAAATAATGGTAACAAGGATAACCGAAATCGTTACCGCGAGCCAGATTTTGAATTTGATGCAATAATTGAGAGCGAAGGTGTTTTAGACATTATGCAAGATGGTTATGGATTCTTAAGATCTTCAGATTATAATTACTTAACTTCACCTGATGATATTTATGTTTCACAATCTCAAATACGTTTATTTGGCCTAAAAGTTGGAGATACTGTATTGGGAAATGTACGCCCACCAAAAGAAGGTGAAAAATACTTTCCATTAATCAAAGTAAGTAAAATTAATGGTCAGAGTCCAAATGTTGTAAGAGACAGAGTTGCTTTTGAACACTTAACACCTTTATTTCCTCAAGAAAAATTTAATTTAGCTGAGAAGCAAGCAACGATCTCTACTCGTATTATGGATTTATTCTCTCCTATCGGGAAGGGTCAACGTGGTATGATAGTATCTCAACCAAAAACTGGTAAAACAATGTTACTTAAGGATGTTGCAAATGCAATTGCAGCTAATCATCCTGAAGTTTATCAAATGATATTATTAATTGATGAACGTCCAGAAGAGGTTACAGATATGCAACGTAACGTCCGTGGAGAAGTTATAGCTTCTACTTTCGATAAGGAAGCACATGAGCATGTTAAGATTGCTAATATTGTTTTAGAAAAAGCGAAACGCCTTGTTGAATGTGGCCACGATGTGGTAATTCTATTAGACTCAATTACACGTCTTGCAAGAGCATACAACTCGGTACAACCAGCATCTGGTAAAATATTAAGTGGTGGTGTCGATGCTAATGCATTGCACAAGCCAAAACGTTTCTTTGGTGCCGCACGTAACATTGAAAATGGTGGATCTCTCACCATTATTGCTACAGCCTTAACTGAAACAGGTTCTAAAATGGACGAAGTAATTTTCGAAGAATTTAAAGGAACAGGTAACATGGAGCTACAACTAGATAGAAAAATTTCTAACCGTCGTATCTTTCCAGCTATAGATTTAACATCATCTAGCACACGTCGAGATGATATTTTATTAGACGCTACAACAATACAACGTATGTGGGTGATGCGAAAATATCTTGCAGATATGAACCCTGTTGAAGCAATGGAATTTATAAATGAGCGTTTCAAACAAACTAGAAACAATGAAGAGTTCCTAATCTCTATGAATGGATAGATTTTAGAAAAAAAATAAAAACCTTGAATTAATAGTTCAAGGTTTTTTTATACTCATTTTTATTTTTGGAAACAAAAAAAGTCCTTCCATAGAGAAAAGACTTTAAATATCTAGTAAGTATCTACAATTATATTGCAGCTACATGCTTAGTTAACTGAGATTTTAAGTTACTTGCTTTATTAGAATGTATAACATTTTTCTTCGCTAACTTATCTAGCATACTTATAACAGAAGGTAACATTTTTTGTGCCTCTTTAGCATCAGTAATTTCACGTAACTTTTTAATAGCATTACGCGTTGTTTTATGCTGATATTTATTGAGTACACGTCTTTTTTCGTTACTTCTAATTCTCTTTAAAGCTGACTTATGATTTGCCATTGTATTTTTTCTTATTAAAATTGTAGCCCGTAGGGGAATCGAACCCCTCTTACATGGATGAAAACCATGCGTCCTAGCCGATAGACGAACGGGCCATTTGGTTATTTTACTATTTAAATGAACCTACAATGTTTCCATTGCGGATGCAAAAATACAACTATTTTTAAATGTTGCAACTACTAACATATTTTTTTTGGATTTTTTTTAATACGCTTTAGCAAAAAGCACCCGTTGTGTTGATGGTTGTCCACTATAAACACATTTACCTTGTTCTAATTTATTATCAATAGGAATACATCTAATTGTTGCTTTAGTCAATTCCTTTATCTTTTGCTCTGTTTCATTAGTTCCATCCCAATGCGCAGAAATAAAGCCTGTTTTTGATTCTAAAACATTCTTAAAATCTTCAAGACTTTCAACTTTTGTGATATGTGAATCTCTATAATTTAAAGCTTTGGTAAATAAATCGTCTTGAATTTGAGTTAACAAGTCTTTAATTGTACTCGAAATACTAGACATTTTTTCAATAGATTTTGTGAGCGTATCACGTCGAGCTAATTCTACAGTTTTGTTTTCTAAATCTTTAGGGCCTATTGCAATTCTTAATGGCACACCTCGTAATTCATGCTGAGCAAATTTTGCTCCTGGTCTATGAGTAGTTCTTTTATCGAATTTACAACTAATTCCTAGCGTTTTTAACTCCTTAATAATAAACTCCGATTTTTCAGAAATAGCATCGAATTGTTCTTCATTCTTATATATAGGAACAATAACAACTTGAAAAGGTGCTAAGTTTGGAGGTAATACCAATCCTTTATCATCACTATGAGTCATTATTAAAGCTCCCATTAAACGTGTAGAAACTCCCCAAGAAGTAGCCCAAACATAGTCTAACTTTCCTTCATTATTTGTAAACTTCACATCAAAAGCTTTAGCAAAATTTTGACCCAAAAAGTGAGATGTACCAGCTTGTAGTGCTTTTCCGTCTTGCATTAATGCTTCAATACAATATGTTTCTAGTGCACCAGCAAAACGCTCACTTTCCGTTTTCACTCCTTTTATAACAGGAATTGCCATAAAATTTTCAGCAAATTCAGCATATACATCATTCATCTGTTCTGCTTCAACCAATGCCTCTGCTTTTGTTGCGTGCGCTGTATGACCTTCTTGCCACAAAAATTCAGCTGTTCTTAAAAATAAACGTGTACGCATTTCCCAACGTACAACATTAGCCCATTGGTTTATTAAAATCGGTAAATCTCGATAACTTTGTATCCAACCCTTATACGTATTCCAAATTATGGCTTCACTTGTTGGTCTTACTATAAGCTCCTCTTCAAGTTTAGCTTCAGGATCTACTCTTAATTTCCCTTCGTTATCTGGATCATTTTGTAATCTATAATGAGTAACAACTGCACATTCTTTAGCAAAACCTTCTGCATTTTTCTCTTCTGCTTCAAATAAACTTTTAGGAACAAATAATGGAAAATAAGCATTTTCATGCCCAGTTTCTTTAAACATTCTATCTAATTCTGCTTGCATTTTCTCCCAAATAGCATAACCGTAAGGCTTAATTACCATACAACCTCTAACTGCAGAATTTTCTGCTAAATCAGCTTTAATAACCAATTCATTGTACCATTTAGAATAATCTTCAGCTCTACTTGTAAGATTTTTGTTCATCTTCAGTGTTTTGGCACAGATATTGTGCTTATGTTAAATAAAAAAATAGTTCAGCAAAACTAACTATTTTTACATTGTTCAACAATAAAATATAAGAGATATGCAATTTAATACTATTACAAAACAGAAATTGTCATTTTTTGTTGCACTCGGCTTACTTGGCTTGTTAACTTCTTGTGGTTCCTTTCAATATGCAGGATATGATAATGATGGCATTTATACTTCTGATGATTATAATTCTGAAGTTGAGCAACCAGTTGCAACCACATCTACTGATGATTCTAATTATTATAAAAATTATTTTGCAGAGAATTCAGCAGAAGTTGATGCTATAAAAGAAGAAAATGAAACCTTTACAGATATAGATTCTTACGAAGGAAATTATGTAGAAAGAGTCCAAGATACATTAGAGCAGAGACCTGCTTATGGTGGTTGGGGACAAAGCAATAGTACGGTTACTATTAATATAATTGACAACGGTTGGTATGGATATAATGATCCATGGTTATGGAATGGTGGTTATGGTTTTGGTGGGTATTATGGCTATGGTGGGTATTATGGCTATGGTGGTTATGGTGGGTATTATGGTTTGGGTTATGGTGGTTTTGGTTATGGTTATGGTGGTTTTGGTTATGGTTATGGTTATGGTGGTTATGGTGGGTATTATGGTTATGGTGGGTATTATGGCTATGGTGGGTATAACGGCTACAATAGAAATTCTAATAGATATGCGTATAGCAGTGGACGAAGGGGTTCTTTATTATACAATAATAACTTAAGTCGTACAGGAAGAAGTAATTCAGCATTATCAAGACGTGATTATTCAACACGTAGATTATCTTCAGCAAGCACAACAAGAAATAGCCTTAATCCAAGAGTTAGATATAATTCATCAACAAGGCGTATAAATAATAATGGTGTCACAAGATCAACGAGAACCTCCACATCAACAAGATCAGTTCGTGGTACTAGAGTAACAAGACCTGCAAGATCTACTAGAGCTTCAACACCAACTAGAAGGTCAAGATCTTCTGGATCTGTGAGATCAACTCGTGGTTCAAGGTCATCGTCTGGCAGTGTAAGATCATCTTCTAGTAGAAGTTCCTCTTCTAGTAGTGGAAGAAAAGGTAGAGGATAAATTTTAATTTAATTTCAAATTTTAAAAAATTACTCATGAAAAAATTACTTATGTTAAGCATAGGCTTGATAAGCACATCTTATATTTTAGCTCAAGACATTTCCGATGCAGTGAGATTTTCTATGGATGAAATTCAGGGTACAGCTCGCTTTAGAGCTATGAGTGGTGCCTTTGGAGCTTTAGGCGGTGATATGTCTAGTATAAATATTAATCCTGCAGGTTCAGCAATATTTAATAATAGTCATGCATCTCTTTCTTTAGGTGTATTTAATACTAAAAATGACATTAGTTATTTTAATGGCAATAATTCATCTTCAGATTCTAACGTAGACTTAAATCAGTTGGGAGCTACATTTGTATTTAGAAATACCAATGTAAATTCACCATGGACAAAGTTTACCTTAAGTGCTGCTTATGATCGTACAGCCGATTTTGATGATGATTGGATTGCAAGTGGAATAAATCCTAACAATACAATAGGGAATTATTTTTTACAAAATGCACTAGGTTTACGTCTTGATGAAATTTCAGCACTTCCGGGCGAAACATTATCTGAAGCCTACAATGAAATTGGTTCGTTTTATGGATATAGAAATCAGCAGGCATTTTTAGGTTTCGAAGGTTTTATAATCGACCCTGTTGAAGATACAGATGGAAATACTGCTTACACATCTAACATAGATCTTAATGGAGTAAATTTTAATCAACGCTATGCCTATGCAAGTAGAGGTTACAATGGGAAATTAGCATTTAATTTTGCGACAAGCTATGACGATAAAATATACCTTGGATTGAACTTAAATTCACATTTTATCGATTATGAACGAACAACTTTTTTTAGTGAAACGAATTCTAATGCAAGTTCTACAGTTACTAATGTAGATTTTGAGAATAACTTACTTACAACAGGTAGTGGTTTTTCATTTCAATTAGGTGGTATCGCAAAGTTAACTGAAGAATTTAGAGTTGGTCTATCATACAATTCACCGACATGGTACCGAATTTCTGATGAAACATCTCAATATTTGGCCACAACCAGAATAGAGGGAGGATCGAGTATTAATCAAATAGTAAACCCCAATGTAATTAATATCTATGAAGAGTATAAATTACAAACCCCAGGAAAAATCACTGCAAGTTTAGCTTATGTTTTTGGAAAGAAAGGTTTATTAAGTTTTGACTATGCTATAAAAGATTATAGCAACACTAAATTAAAACCTACATCAGATGCTTTTTTCTCTGGATTGAATAATAACATAAGTAATACATTAGATTCTGCTGCTTCTTATAGACTTGGTGGAGAATATCGTCATAAACAACTTAGCCTTAGAGGTGGTTACCGTTTTGAAGAAAGCCCATATAAAGATGATACTTTTTACGGTAATCTCAACGGATATTCTCTTGGCTTTGGTTATAGTTTTGGTGATTTTAATTTAGATGTAGCATTTAGTCAGGCAGAACGTGATATTAATTATCAATTATATTCTGTGGGCTTAACGGATGCGGCTTTAATACAATCAAAATTTACTGATGTTATTTTGACCATGGCATTTAGAATTTAGGTATAATATTTACTTAATAGAAAAGCCTAAACATAATGTTTAGGCTTTTCTATTTCTATAAAATAATTATTTATCGTTTCAGGGTAAAATGGGCTTTAAATTCTTTACGGTTATCTA
>NZ_CAXBGB010000090.1:0-11957 GCF_963975125.1 uncultured Winogradskyella sp.
TACTAAATTTTATTTAAACAAAAATAAAAAGGATGTTTTTGTCCTAAATATGATTTATATCATATTTTTTCTCTTCTATCGTCATTAAATTTGTCATAATATTATGATAAAATTATGATAAAATTATGATAAAATCACTAAAAATTTTAACATTGATAACAGTCGCAACATTGCTTAGTTGTGGCGGTAAAGAAAAAAGAGAAGAGGCGTCATATAACAAAAAAACTCCTGAAAAAACAGAAAATAAAGTTGCTGCATCCCAACGCGTTGATTTAAGTGATAAAGGTATTGGTCCTATTACATCGGTAGAGTTAGACCTCGTCGTTAATGAAGAAATGGCAGCACATGGTAAAAAGGTTTATGAAAAAATGTGTACTGCTTGCCATAAAGTAGAGAAAAAATTTATTGGCCCATCTCCTAAAGGGGTTTTAGAGCGGCGTTCGCCAGAATGGGTTATGAATATGATTTTGAACCCATCAGAAATGGCGCAAAAAAACCAACTAGCCAAAGACTTGCTAATGGAGTTTAATGGCTCTCCTATGGCTAATCAAAATTTAACCAAAGAAGACGCTAGAGCTGTTTTAGAATATTTTAGAACTTTAAAATAATAAATTATGAAACTAATCAAACACCTATTTCTTGTTTTTGCAATTGCAATTTTTTTCGGCTCTTGTAAAGATGCGAACAAAGACGCTTCAACAACCTCTTCGGAAGTAAATACTGAAGCAACTTCCAAAGAGTCTGGTCAAGCCTTTATTAAAGATGATGAAGGTAAACCAACTGTTTTAAGTATTGCTATAGGCTCTAAAGACCATACTACATTAGTTGCTGCAGTACAAGCAGCATCTTTAGAAAATGCTTTAGTAAATGCAGGGCCATTAATGGTTTTTGCACCGACAAACGAAGCATTTGCTGCTTTACCTGAAGGAACGGTTGAGAACTTACTAAAACCTGAAAACAAAGACGCTTTAGCTAATATTTTAAAATACCATGTAACGCCTGGTAATTATTCAAAAGATTTTTTAAAGAAGTTTAAAAAACTAGGACAAGCCAATAATGGCTATGTTCAAGTTGAAGTCGTTGATGGAGAACCAATTATTGGAGGAGCCAAAATTTTGGCTAGTATCCCTGCAGGAAATGGAATCGTTCACGTTATCGACAAAGTTTTATTACCACCAACTCAAGAATAAAAACACTAATTAAATTATAAAACAATGAAGAATTTATTAAAATCAATAGTTGCGACAGTAAGTATTCTAATGTTATTTAGTAGTTGCAACAATAATCAAGGCTCAAATGGAAAATCTGGAGCATTATCAAGTAGTGCTGCCGAAAAAGTTTACGTAGCACCAGGAGAACATGATGAATTTTATGCCTTTATTTCAGGAGGATTTAGCGGTCAATTAGCCGTTTACGGACTACCATCAGGACGTTTATTTAAAGTAATTCCTGTGTTCTCACAAGATGCCGAAAAAGCTTATGGCTATAATGAAGAAACTAAACCAATGCTAAATACTTCTTATGGTTTTATACCATGGGATGATGCGCATCACCCAGATATTTCACAAACAAATGGTGTCCTAGATGGTCGTTATGTATTTATAAATGGTAACAATACACCACGAATTGCCAAGATAGATTTAACAACATTTGAAACTACAGAAATTATTGAAATACCAAATAGTGCTGGTAATCATAGTTCGTCTTATGTAACAGATAACACTGAGTATGTAGTTGCAGGAACACGTTTTAGTATTCCTGTCCCTCAAAGAGATATGTCTATAAATGAATATAAAGGGAATTTTAAAGGAACTTTATCTTTTATAAAAGTAGATCCAGAAGATGGTGGAATGGACTTGAAGTTTCAAGTTTTGATGCCAGGATTTGATTATGATAAAGCGCATCCAGGAAGAGGAAAATCTCATGGTTGGTTCTTTTTCACAACCTATAACACAGAAGAGGCTAACTCTCTATTAGAAGTTAATGCATCACAAAATGATAAAGATTTCATTGCGGCAGTAAATTGGAAAAAGATTGAAGAGTATGTGAATAATGGAGGAGGAACAAAAACAGCAACAAACTATGCACATAATGTTTATAGTGAAGAAACGCATTCGGCAACTTCAACAATGAAAAAAGAAGTAGTTATGGTAGATCCATCAGAAGTTCCTGGAGCTATTTATTTCTTGCCAACACCTAAATCACCTCATGGTTGTGATGTTGATCCAACAGGAGAATACATTGTAGGTAGTGGAAAATTATCTGCTAACGTTACTGTGCATTCATTTACTAAAATGTTGGATGCTATCGAAAATAAAAATTTGCTGGTGATGCCTATGGTATTCCAATCTTGAATTTTGAAGATGTTCTTGCAGGTGCTGTTGAGCAACCAGGATTAGGTCCCTTACATACAGAGTTTGACAATGAAGGGAATGCTTATACATCATTCTTTATTTCATCTGAAATAGTAAAATGGAAGTTAGGTACTTGGGAAGTATTAGACAGACAACCAAGCTTCTATTCAATAGGTCATTTAATGATTCCTGGAGGTAACTCTCAAAAACCTTTTGGTAAATATGTACTTGGTATGAACAAAATCACGAAAGATCGTTATTTGCCAACTGGTCCAGAAGTAACTCAATCAGCTCAATTATACGATATTTCAGGAGATAAGATGGAATTATTATTAGATTTCCCAACCGTTGGTGAACCACATTATGCTGCAGGTATTCCAGCAGATTTAATTAAACCAAATTCTAAAAAATTATACAGACTTGAAGATAACAAGCATCCTTATGCCGCAAAAAGCGAGGCAGACACCAAAGTTGTTAGAGATGGTAAAACAGTTCATATTTACATGACAACAATTCGTAGTCACTTTGCACCAGATAATATTGAAGGTATTAAAGTAGGTGATAAAGTCTATTTTCATGTCACTAATTTAGAGCAGGATTATGATGTTCCACATGGAATAAGTATGATTGGTGCTCAAACGTCTGAATTACTAATCATGCCTGGACAAACCGAAACGTTTGTTTGGGAACCTAAACAAGTTGGTGTATGGCCATTCTACTGTACAGATTTCTGTTCAGCATTGCATCAAGAAATGCAAGGATATGTTAGAGTGTCACCTGCAAACTCTGATATTGAACTTGATTGGTCACTTGGTGGAGACTTTTAATTAGCAGTGCCAAATTAATTTTGAATTGTTTGTAACATTACGTGGTTAAATAATTATAGAATTAGGAGAATTTTGTTTTAGTGTTTATTTTCCTATAAAGGCGAGAGTAGTTTTATCGCTCTCGCCTTTTTATTCCAACGAAAGTAGTAATCTCATAAAAAACGCTAAAGTTCTGTGAATTCATTAAGATGTCACTTTTGTCCATTTGAAAAGTATAATGGACATCAGAAATTAACAAAATATAGTACTAATTAAAAAGAGATTTCCGTTTTCACGGGAACTAAAAAGATGAAAAAATCAAATATCATCATGTTGTTTGCTGCTATTCTTCCATTGGGATTATTTTTATTCCCACTTTGGAAAATAACATTGGAAGCACCTCAATATCCAACACCATTAGGTATGTACATTCATATTAATGATTTCTCAGATGTTAATCCCTATGATATCAAAAACATTAATTTGATGAATCATTATGTTGGTATGAAATACATTCCTGAAGCGATACCTGAATTTAAGATATTTCCTATTGGAATTATCATAACGACTATTATTGGATTAATTATTGCTTTTAAAGGAAATTATAAATGGTTTTTATATTGGTTTATTTTAATGATTGTTTTAAGTAGTGCTGGATTGTATGATTTTTATCTTTGGGAATATGATTATGGACATGATTTAGATCCAAAGGCCATTATGAAATTCACAAATCCAGATGGAACTCAAATGGGATTTCAACCACCACTTTTTGGAAGTAGAGATATTTTGAATTTTAAAGCACATTCATATCCAAGGTTAGGAGCTTACCTATTAGGTATTGGAATTGCAATGTCATTTGTTGCTTATCTTGTGGGAAAGAAACATAACAAAAAAATAATCCCTTCCGAATAGTTATAGGAACTAAATCCTTCCCAAAAGGAAGGATTTAATATACTAAGTTCCCTTTTCTTTAAAAAGGGTTAAGAATTAGGATAAAACACTAAAAAATGCAAACACTAAAACACTATTCAATTGCTGCATTATTTCTGTTCATATTCAGCTGTAATGTATCACCAAAGGCCATTGATTATGGCAATGATGGTTGTCACTTTTGTAAAATGACAATTGTTGATAAAGTTCATGGAGGTGAGATTGTAACTAACAAAGGAAAAGTATACAAGTTTGATGCTTCAGAATGTATGATTAATTTTTTGAAAGAATTTGATACTTCAATAGTAGAGCTATATTTAGCTAATAACTATTCAGAGCCTGAAGTTTTCATTGATGCAACTAAAGCAACTTTTATAATTAGTGAGAATATCCCAAGTCCAATGGGAGCTTTCCTTTCTGCTTTTAAAAACAAAGCCGACGCTGAAAAAGCAAAAGCTGAAAAAGGCGGAACACTATACACATGGATCGAGCTTCTTGAACATTTTAAAGACTAGTTCATGAATAAATCTCTTATTTATTTTTTAGTCATGATTATGACATTCACTAGTTATGCACAAAATATTGAAGTGTGCTCAACATGCTCAATTACTTCTATTAAAAAAGCAATTGTTCAGGCGAGTGCATTTGATACTATTACTGTTAAAAAAGGCAACTATAAAGAACATGATATAATAATTAATAAACCACTTACTATTATTGGTGAAAACCATCCAATTATAGATGGTGAATTAAAAGGAGAAATCATTACAATTATTTCTGATAGTGTTACAATAGATGGTTTTTTCCTCATAAATGTTGGCACTAGTTACACTGAAGATTATGCAGCAATTCGAGTTAGAAGAAGTAAAAACTTTGTTATTCAGAATATTGTCCTGGAAAAACTATTCTTTGGGATCTATATAGAAAAGTCGAGTTATGGTAAAGTATTTCATAATAAAATTATTGGTGATGCAGTTCAGGAATATAACTCAGGTAATGGTATTCAACTATGGTATAGCAGCCATATACAAATTGAAAATAATTATATAGAGCATGTACGTGATGGTATTTATCTGGAGTTTTCAGATGACTGTATAATAAAAAATAACGTAAGCACTGAGAACTTGCGTTATGGATTGCATTTTATGTTTTCAAACAACGACATTTACCAAAACAATACTTTTGAAAACAATGGAGCTGGAGTCGCAGTAATGTTTTCTAAAAAGATAAAAATGCTTAACAATACGTTTAAAGAAAATTGGGGAACTGCATCTTATGGTATGCTTTTAAAAGAAATTAATGATGCAGAAATTATTGGAAATACGTTTAAAGAAAATACCATTGGTATTAATATTGAAGGTTCCAACCGAATCATATATAAAAATAACAATTTCATGAACAATGGTTGGGCAATTAAAGTTCGTGGAGCATGTTATACCAATCAATTTATCGAAAATAATTTTCTGTATAATTCTTTTGATATTGCTTACAATAGTAAAGTTAATGATAACATATTTGATGGCAATTATTGGAGTAACTATACAGGTTATGACTTAGATAAAGATGGGGTTGGAGATATTCCATATAGACCTGTAAAACTGTTTTCTTATATTGTAAATCGTACACCAGAAACCATCATTTTATTGCGTAGTATGTTTATAGATATTATTGATTTTTCTGAAAAAGTTTCACCTGTTTTTACACCAGATGATCTCTTAGATAATCACCCACTAACAAAGAAAATAACATGGTAAATATTGAGAATTTACATAAGAAATTCGGAAAAAACCAAGTGCTAAGTGGTTTAGATTTAACTATTAATGAAGGCGGAATTTTTGCAGTACTCGGACCCAATGGTTCGGGGAAAACAACATTAATCAAGTCCATTCTAGGTATGGTTATTCCTAATAAAGGTGTGATTAATGTTCTAGGTGAAAACATTAAGAAAAATTCAAACTATCGACACAAAATTGACTATTTACCACAAATCGCCAATTTCCCTAGTAACTTAAAAGTTAAGGAATTGATTAAAATGATCAAAGACTTACGTAAAAACACCAATGAAGATCAACGCTTAATTGAACTTTTTAAATTAGACCCTTTTTTAGATAAAAAATTAGGTACGCTCTCAGGAGGAACCAAGCAAAAAGTGAATATCGTTCTAACCTTTATGTTCGATAGTCCGTTAATTATTTTAGATGAGCCAACAACTGGATTAGATCCAATCTCATTGATACGCTTGAAAGATTTGATTCAAGCTGAAAAAGCTAGAGGAAAGACCATACTTATTACATCTCATATTATGAGCTTTGTGGAGGAAGTTTCAGATGAAATCGTCTTTTTACTAGAAGGCAAGATTTACTTCAGAGGATCAATTTCAGAATTAAAAACCAAGACCAATCAGCCAGATTTTGAACATGCAATTGCGTCTATATTAACCGATAACCATGCTTAAGATATTAAAATATAGTTTTTTTGATTTGATGCGTAGTCGTTGGAGTTACGTCTATTTTGCATTCTATTTACTCTTAGGAATTGTTCTCTTGTTTTTAAATAATGATTTGTCAAAAGCTGTCATCACGTTAATGAATGTAATTATCGTTTTAGTGCCCTTAATAGGAACTATTTTTGGTGTCATGTATTATTATAATTCTAAAGAATTTACAGAACTTCTTTTAGCACAACCTTTAAAGCGCTCTTCTATATTTCTAGGACAGTATTTGGGTGTTGCTTTATCACTTTCAATTAGTTTGGTTCTCGGACTAGGAATTCCTTTTGTATTCTATGGTTTGTTTGAAAGTAGCGCTATTTGGGACTTTTCATTGCTGCTAATAACAGGTACATTTCTAACCTTAATTTTTACAGCATTAGCATTTAATATTGCCTTATCAAATGAAAACAAAATAAAAGGGTTTGGCTACGCAATTCTACTATGGTTGTTTTTAGCAATTATTTATGATGGTCTGTTTTTATTGACCTTAATTATGTTTGAAGATTATCCCTTAGACAAAGTTTCACTAATTGGCACCATGTTAAATCCTATAGATTTATCACGAATACTTATTCTTTTAAAATTGGATATTTCGGCATTATTAGGATACACAGGAGCTGTTTTCAAGCAATTCTTTGGTACAAACTTTGGATTAATTGTATCCTTATTTGCACTAAGCCTATGGGCACTAATACCAATACTGAGAATTATATTTAAATCGAAGAAAAAAGATTTTTAATCATGAAAGCGAATTATAGTCACATCCTTCTAGTCTATATTGCAATACTATGTATTGGTTGTAAAGATGATAAAAGCAACTCAACAGAATCCATTATCATCCTTGAAGGTTTAGTCTTTAACAATGGAGAAAAATGGATTGCCAATCCCGAAACACACACCGGAATGAAGCGCATCGATTCCATTTTAAAAAATAACACAACTTCTGATGGAAAAATATTGGGTGAAGCGCTTTCAAAAGAAACGAGTTACATCATAAAAAGTTGTGATATGAAAGGTGAAGAACACAATCAGCTGCATGTTGTTTTAGTGCCAATTCTAGAAGAAATAACAGATATAAAAGAGGTAACAGATTCGAGTGAGTTAAAAAATAAAGTGAGTCATTTAAAAAGTTTAATTAACACCTATTTTAAACACTTCAAAATTTAGAGTTTTCTTAACATTATGAATACTTAGCCTTATACCATACCTTTTGCCACTCACGCTGAAGAATTAAAAATGTAACGTCCTCAGATAGTTTAACCATATCATTACCATCTAAAGCTCGTATTTTTAACTCTGAAACATCAATGATATATAACAGATTAAGATAGTCGGAAAATTTATTTTGAATAAGGCGAAAAATTGTTTCATAAAGCACTAGTTTTAAACTTATTGGTAAGGTTTCTTTATCAAATTCTAAATCGATATTAGCAAACAACAAATCTTTATTGAGTTGCACTATAAGTTTCTTGTAAAGATTTAAAGCGTCCGCTTGGTCAATTAAATCTTCAAAGTTTGAAGGTAAAAGCATTATACACGTCTATTCATTAATTGTTCACCAAACAATCTAAGTAATTGTTTTTTATCTTCTGAAACATTTAAGGCTTCTAGTACTTTAAATGCTCTACTTGTATAACCTTTTACGGCATTTTGATTTGCTTCTGATGCACCAGAATTATTAAAAAGTTCTTTAACTGAACTTACTTTCTCATCATTAGTAACTAAATTACTTGACATTATTTGCAATAACCTAGATTGCTCATTTTGTGACCCAAGTTCTAAGGTTTTAAGAACTAAATAAGTCTTTTTATTCTCTAAAATATCGCCACCCACTTGCTTACCAAAAGATTCAGGGTTTCCAAAAGCGTCTAAATAATCGTCTTGTAATTGAAATGCGATACCTAAGTAACGACCAAAATCATAAATCGCATTTTGATCTTCAACAGAGGCTTTAGCAACAATTGCTCCCATTTTCATCGCGGCACCAACTAAAACAGCTGTCTTATACTCTATCATTTTTAAGTATTCAGAAATTGTGACATCGTTTCTAGTTTCAAAATCAATGTCATATTGCTGACCTTCACAAACCTCTATAGCTGTTTTACTAAAAAGTTTTGCAAGTGCCTGGAAAGTATTTGGTTCATAATTTTCAAATAATTGGTAGGCTAAAATCAGCATTGCATCACCAGAAAGAATTCCAGTGTTTAAATCCCATTTTTTGTGAACAGTTTTTTGCCCTCTACGTAAAGGAGCATCATCCATGATATCGTCGTGGACTAGTGAAAAATTATGAAAAACTTCAATAGAAAGAGCCGCATCCATGGATGTTTCAGCTTTCACTCCAAACACCTCAGTGGTCATTAAAGTTAACACTGGTCGTAACCGTTTGCCACCTAGCTTTAGGATATAGTTAATAGGTTGATAAAGGTTCTTAGGCTCTCTATCTATTGCAAAGCTTTCAAGATAATTTAAAAAGTCTTTTTGATACTGTTCAATATGTTGCATAAAACAAAAATAATGCTTTCGGAATCTTTTAAGCTAATGTTAGCTATGTTAAAAATATATTAAAACCACGGAAACTTTTTTTGTTTTTAAAGTTTCCTGTCGTAAGTTTGCGTTTTAATTATGAGAGATAAAATTCTACACAAGTCGCAAGAGCTATTTTTAAACTTAGGTTTTAAAAGTGTTACAATGGATGATATAGCCCGTGAAATGGGTATTTCTAAGAAGACCATATATGTGCACTTTCCAAACAAAACGAAACTAGTTGAGGCAACCACTTTACATATGTTCGAAACCATTTCTCAAGGGATAGATTGTATATGTGCGTTAAAAAAGAACCCTATCGAGGAAATATTTGACATCAAGGAGTTTGTGATGGACCATTTAAAAAACGAGAAATCCTCACCTCAATACCAATTGCAAAAGTATTATCGTAAAATTTTTGCAACATTAAAATCGAAGCAATTTGAAGTAATGCAAAGTTGTGTAACAGAGAATTTAAATCGAGGGTTAGAGCTAGGCTTATTTAGAGATAATATTAACATAGAGTTTATTTCTAAAATATACTTCTCTGGTATGATGGTTATTAAAGATAGAGCGTTTTTTCCACTTAAAAATTTCTCGATGCAAACCTTAATGAATAATTATTTAGAATATCATCTTAGAGGTATTTGCACACCAAAAGGCCTTGAAACACTAACGGGATTAATAAGAACCAATCAAAATCAATAAAACTAATGAGAAATAAACTCATATTAATAATATTTTTAATCTGTACTTCTATAGGATTTTCGCAAAAAAAACCAACGTTTTTATCACTTCAAGAAGCCATAGATTATGCTTTAGAGAACAATCGTACTGCAATAAATGCAGAACGCGATATTGATGCGGCAGTAAAGCAAAAGTGGGAAACAATAGCCTCTGGCTTACCTCAAATAAATGCTGGTGTAAATTATCAAAACTCGTTAAAACAACAGGTTACACCTGTAGATTTAAATAATGATGGTGTAGAAGTAGATTTTATTTTAGGTGATCCTCAAAACATTACAGCAACCGCAACTTTAAATCAAAAAATATTTGACGGATCTTACTTAGTAGGTTTACAGTCTGCTAAAGTGTTTTTAGAAATATCTAAAAACGCTAAAATAAAAACAGACCTGGAAGTTAGAAAATCGGTCATTGAAGCTTACGGCAATGTGCTTCTAGCTGAAGAAAGTGTTTTAATTTTAGAGCGTAACATAAGTGTACTTGAAAAAAACCTTTACGAAACCAATAAGATTTTTGAAAATGGTTTAGAAGAAGAAGAAAGTGTAGAACAACTTAAAATTACATTATCTGGAGTAAAAAGCAGTTTAAACAACACTAATAGGCTTAAAACTTTAGCCTATCAAATGCTTAATATTACTATAGGAATAGATGTATATGATCCACTGACTCTATCTGATAATCTAGAAAGCTTAACTGAGCAAAATATTTCACTCAGCATTTTAGACGATGAAACAAACCCAGAAAACACTATCGATTATCGGATCGCTGAAAATGATAAGGTGTCAAAAGAGTTATTAGTAAAACTAGAAAAAAGTAAAGCCCTCCCAACACTTAATGCATTTATAAATGGCGGTTATGTTGCATATAGTGAAAAATTCTCTTTTGCTAATAGCTCGCAAAGATGGATTGGTTCATCAATATTTGGCCTTAATCTCGATATCCCAATCTTTAGTTCTGGTATGCGAAGCGCATCGACTCAACGTGCACAAATCAATTTAGAAAAAGCTAACACAGATTTAACCGAAACTGAACAAAGAATAAAACTTCAAATTGAAACTGCGAAAAGTGATTATCAATTTGCTATTGAAGACTATGCAAACAAAAAAGAAAATTTAGCCTTGGCTGAACGTATAGAAAATAAAAATCAAACTAAATTTTTTGAAGGTATTGGTTCCAGTTTCGAGTTACGCCAAGCACAAACACAGTTATATACAGCACAACAAGAATTGTTGCAAACTATGCTAGATGTTATTAATAACAAAACAATATTAGAAACAGCATTAAATACCATAACATTAAACTAACCAACCATTAAAAAAGCACTATGAAATATATATATTCAGTATTTGTTATCACCTTTTTTTTAGTCTCTTGTGGAGGCGAAAAGAAAAATTCTGTAGAGATTGTTATAGAAAGTAATAATATAGAAACTATTCGTAAAAAACGCGGAGAATTAGTTAATGAGCAGCAAGCCATTAACGAGCAAATTAAAATATTAGATAAAAAAATTAAAACCATAGATACCACTAAAAACATACCACTTATTACAACGTTTACAGCTAAAACAGAAAAATTTGAACACGTTTTAGAGCTTCAAGGAAATGTAACTACTAAAAACCTTTTAGTCATTACACCAGAGTACAATGGCATCTTAACTAATGTATATGTTAAAGAAGGACAAAAAGTAAGTAAAGGACAAATTCTTGCTAAAATAGATGATGGTGGATTAAGTCAACAAATAGCGCAACTGAGAATACAATCAGAATTAGCAAAAACAACTTACGAACGTCAAAAACGTCTTTGGGATCAAAATATTGGAAGTGAAATTCAATATTTACAAGCAAAATCAACTTATGAATCTCAACAGCAATCCGTAAACCAACTACAACAACAAATTGCTAAAACAATCGTTAGAGCACCTTTTACAGGTACCATTGATGACGTAATTACAGAACAAGGTAGTGTAGTTGCTGCAGGACAAACTCAATTAATACGTATAGTTAACCTTAACGAAATGTATATAGAGGTTGAAGTCCCAGAAAGCTATGTGTCTAATGTTGTTAAAGGCAAAAAAGTACAAGTTGAGCTTCCTATTTTAGGAAAAAC
>NZ_CAXBGB010000091.1:0-11732 GCF_963975125.1 uncultured Winogradskyella sp.
ACCTATGGTTTAGGTGCTACTGAGGTTAGGGTTTTTCAGAATGTAGAAGCTTAGTGGCAGTATCTCTTAAACTGTGTAAGTTTTAAAATCTCAGGTTAAATTCTAATCTGAGATTTTTTAAGATAGTGTCTGCTTAGTCATCATTTACAGTCGTGAAACTTTCAGGATCGCTTACATAAGTTCCAAACTGTATTTCTGTAGAACTTATAGGTCCTAAACCAGTATTAAATATTGTAAATACAGTTGTTACAGTTCTTGTATAAGTGTTATTAATTAAACCTGAATCAGGAAAGGCTTCCATGGCAGTTGGATGATTATATAAATACCTATAAACATTCTCACCGTTTTCATCAGTAACGAAATCAACCACATCTCGTGGACTTTCATTTTCATTTACATCCTCTAATCGTGTATCAATTCCATCACCATCATCATCTGTATCTAAGTAATCTGGTTTACTATCTCCATCTGTATCTAGCTTATTGGTATATGGATTGTTATCTCCATCATCATTATTATCCTCATCTCTTGTTAATACATTATCGTTATCGTCATCTTGATCTAAATAATCAGGAATGCCATCAGTGTCAGAATGGTCATCGTCATAATTACCATTATTATTAAGATCTTCATCTGCACTTGGTATACCATCGTTATCATCATCAACAAGGGTAACGACCACTTGTACAGTACCAGATAAAGCTTCGTTATCATCTGTTACCACTAAGTTAGGATCTGATAAAATATTACAAAGCACGTTGTTTTCTAATGTTTTATTGTAAGTTCTATAATTAAATCTTACCTCATCAGGTATTGTTAGTGTTACTGGCGTTTCAGTAGCTGTTGTGAATAAATAATCACTAGATGGCTTTGGCAATATCAATATCAATGCTTCATTAGGATCTTCACGAGTATTATATACTAGATATGAGTCTTCAAAATTGTCACAACGTTCTAATACTTCATCAAAATCTAATGTTACATTGATAATATCACCATCATCACAAGCGACTAGAAATGCTAAACAAAATAATATATAAAAACGACGTACCATAGCTTCAATTTTGAACAAAAATAAAGGATTTGTAAAATTATAACGTTCGATTGTCTAAATAATTTTATTTACAATATTTTTGTCGCATGAAGCAAGTATATTTAGATAACGCAGCAACAACAGCTTTGCGAACAGAAGTCATTGATCGCATGACACAAATTCTTCAAGATAATTTTGGAAATGCATCTTCTACGCATAGTTTTGGACGCACATCTAAAGCACTTTTAGAGCAATGTCGTAAAAACATTGCTAGTTATTTTAATGTAACTGCATCAGAGATTGTATTTACTTCGGGAGGTACTGAAGCAGATAACTTAGCATTAAGAAGTGTTGTAAGAGATTTAGGAATTACGGAAATCATCACTTCTAAGGTTGAACACCACGCTGTTTTATATACTGCTGAACAATTACAAAAAGAGTATAATATAACCATAAAATTTGTAGATTTAGATGATTGTGGTTTAATAAACTTTGAGCACTTAGAGCAATTATTAAAGTCTAGTGATAAAGCTGTTGTAAGTCTAATGCACATTAATAATGAAGTTGGTAATATATTAGATATAAAACGTGCTGCAAAACTGTGCAAAACCCATAATGCTTTATTTCATAGTGATATGGTTCAGTCTATAGGACATTATAAATTAGACTTGCAAGAGGTTTCTGTAGATTTTTTGGCTGCGAGTGCACATAAGTTTCATGGTCCAAAAGGTGTCGGTTTTTGTTTTATTAGAAAAGAATCGGGTATAAAACCTTTAATTTTTGGTGGTGAACAGGAGAGAGGTTATAGAGCTGGTACAGAATCTATACATAATATAGTTGGTATGGATGAAGCACTAAAAATAGCTTATACTAATCTTGATGATGAAAAGAAATACGTTTCAGATTTGAAGACCTATTTTATTAAAGAACTTAAAGCGAATTTAACTGGTGTAAATTTCAATGGTGGTTGTGAGGATACTATCAATAGTACTTATACCTTAGTTAATGTTTGTTTGCCAATTGCACCAGAAAAAGCACCAATGTTGCAATTTCAACTCGATTTAAAGGGTATTGCTTGCTCAAAAGGAAGTGCTTGCCAAAGTGGTAGTAATCAACAATCACATGTACTCACTGCTATATTAGATGCAAATCATTTAAAACGACCTTCTATACGTTTCTCATTCAGTATTTTTAATACTAAAGCAGAGCTAGATTATGTGGTTAGTGTTTTAAAGGAGTTTGTTAATTCTTAATTTTTTTCATTTCTTCAGCAATTTCGATTACAGTTTGCCCACCAGATTCACCAAATATAGAAATGTAATTGCCTGTATCATTGTCTATAATAACAAAACTATTACATAAATAATGATATTTAAAAAATGTTTTTTCAATGAATTGATTTTTGTCTATTTGCCAATCAATGGATTTAGCTTTTTCAAAATTTAAGGTTTCGTCTTTTTTATATATCCAGTATATTTTATAGTCTTTTTTAAGTCTTCTTAAATATTGTTTATTATAGATATTATTTTTAATACCATTACTTGAAATACTACCATCATTGCATCCATCTCTTCCTGGGTGATAATGAATTAATGTAAATTTCTGATTAGATTTTGTAGTGTTATTAATGGTTTTATATAAAGAGTCTAGTTCACTTTTTTTTAATTTACCATAGTTTTTCCGTTTAACTAATTTTTTTATGTAGCATGTATCGTTTTCAAACGTTATAGAAAGATAGTTTTTATTTAAAGACTTATATCGCGAAGATTTTTCAACATAATTTTTTTTAGAAATTTTAGACCCATCAACATCATAATAATAAATAAGTTTTTCACTTTGAGAATAAATACTTAATAAACTAAAATATAGAAGTATAGCAATAAAGGTTTTCATAAGTTTTAAATTAAAACCTAGCAGACAATCTCAAATTAAAAACACGAGGTGTTAAGTAATTAGGAATGGCAAATTGGCGTTTTGTATAAACATCTCTTACCCAAGTGTTGGTTATAGAATTTTGGTTATTAAACATATTGTAGATTTCAAAACCAACAGAGAGTTCTCTAAATACTTTTTTCCATTTTGAGTTATATACTTTTTCTGGGTTTACAACATCAAAAGAAATACCTAAATCTGCACGTCTGTAGTCGCGTAAACGTATCTGAAAGTCGTAAGGATCTGCATAACTTGGCGATCCACCTGGAACACCTGTGTTATAAACCAAATTTAAATACATTTTTAAGTCTGGCATATTTGGTACATAATCCTGAAAAAGTGCACCAAACTTTAAGCGTTGATCGGTTGGTCTTGCTATATAACCTCTATTATCAATATTTTCTTCGGTCTTTAAATAGCCAAAACTAAACCAAGATTCTGTACCTGGCACAAATTCTCCGTTTAATCGCATATCTAATCCATAAGCATAAGCTTTGGCATTATTTTTTGCTCTGTAACGAATTCTTACATTTTCAAGCGTATAAGGATTCACATCAGTAATTCCTTTATAATAGGCTTCTGTAACGAGTTTAAATGGTCTATCCCAAATTTCGAAACTATACTCATTTCCTAAAACGATATGAAAAGATTTTTGCGCTTTTACATTGGGTTGTACTACTCCAGAAGAATCTCTTAATTCTCTATAAAAAGGTGGTTGGTAATATAAGCCACCTGCAACTCTAAAGAGTACATCTTTATCCCAATCTGGTTTTATAGCAAATTGTGCTCTAGGACTAATTACGGTTTGAGAAGAACCTTCAATACCATCTCCTTTAACTGTCCAACTATGTGTTCTAACACCTACATTGTAAAACACTTCATTCTTTCCCCAACTTGTTCTTTTGCTGTATTGCCCAAATGCTTGTAAGCGGCCAATTTGCACTCTGTTTAGTGCTCTTATATTTTCAAAAGCTGTTAGAGGGCCAGAAAAGGAGTTATAAGGTTGTAAGTTTGGTGAGCTAAAATTTGGTGGACGAATAGAGAAACCTGCGGAATCAATAACTTCCCATTCTACTAATCTATCTCTAATATCTTCTTGTGTGTATTTTACAGACCATTCAACCGTACTTTCGTCGTCAATTTTATAATCACCTCTATGTTCTGCATTAACGATAAAAGCATCTAAGTCGTTTCTTGCATGTGTTAATTGAGAACCAATACCTTCACTAAATTCTACTTCTCCTAAATTTTCATCACCAATATTAGTATTCACTTCTCCCAATCTGTATTGTGCAAAAATATCGAAGTATTCTTGTTCTGTGGTAAGGTATGCAGACGCAATTAATTTTAACGTTAAATTGTCATTAACAAAATAATTAGCTTTAAACGCACCAAAATTGGTTTGATATTGATCTTTTTCCTGGCCATCGTAAAATACTAAAAGTGCAACAGGGTCTTGTAAGGTTCCAAAGTTGGTTTGTCTATTTACTGGTTGAAAGTTGTATGTGTTCAATGAAACATTTCCAAGAAAATTTAAATGAAATTTACTCGAAAAACGATAAGTTAAATAAGTCTGAGCATCTGCAAAAACAGGCTCTACTATGCCTTCGGTTTCAAGGCTATTTAATATTAAACTGTTGTCTCTGTACCGCACTCCTGCAATTCCTGAAAATTTACCGTCTTTAGAAACCGTTTCTGCAGCAACACTTCCTCCTAATAAGCTTAAATCTGCTCTAATCCCAAATGCAACCGGATTTCTATAAGTAATATCTAAAACTGAAGATAATTTATCTCCATATTTAGCTTGAAATCCACCTGCGGAGAAATCGACATTCTGCACTAAATCTGTGTTTACAAAACTTAAACCTTCCTGGTTACCAGAACGAATTAAAAAAGGGCGATACACTTCAATTTCGTTAACATAGACTAAATTTTCATCAAAATTCCCACCTCTTACAGAATACTGTGTGCTTAATTCATTAGAAATATTAACGCCAGGTAAAGTTTTTAAAATATTCTCAACACCAGGTTGCGCGCCTTTTATCGTTCTAATCATTTGTGGAGAAATAGAGGTTACTCCATCTACAGATTGCCTTGTATTGGTATTAATTACGACTGTTGCAATTTGCTCTACTTCAACCATCATTACTGGGTTGTATTCTAATTCCTGACCATTTTTTAAATTGAATTTAGCTTCTACACGTTTATGGTTAATGTGTGTAAATGCTATGGTAATCTCAACTCCAAAGGGAATTTTTAGTTCAAAAAAACCATTTTCATTACTTGCAGTGCCTTCTCCAGTACTGGTTTTTATGTTTACATCATTAATTGGGTTATTATTTTCATCTAAAATAACACCTCTAATAATTGCAGATTGCGAAAAGGATAGAAGGCTAAAAAGTAAGCTTAGGAGAACTATAAAATGTAAGCGTTTCAAATAGTTTAGTTTTATTTTCTAAAAAAGATTATTTCAAATGTAGAACTATTTCCAACATTATCTGTAACAATTATTTTTAATTCGTTCTTAGTGTCTTTAACTATATTATCATTAAAATCGTGAGTAATCGTTTTAGTTTTATAATCATACTCCATTAAAATCCACTTTCCATTTACAGTAGCTCTGTATTTACTAATGCCAGAAAGTTGGTCTTCTATCTTTAGTTTTAAGTAGCGATATTTGCTCAGCCATTTCTTATTCTGAAAATTAATTGGTTTAATAGTTGGTGCAATTGTATCCATAGCTAATGTATAGGTGCCAAAAATTTTACTACCAGCACTTAGGATATTGCCTTTGCGCTTGGTGTTTACATAACTTGGCTTTTTGTAATAACCATATAATCTTGCAATAAAAATTTTATCGAGGTGTTCTGATTTATAATTACTTAAGTCGTAATTGATGTAAAAATTCTTTTGCAAAGGTATTTTGTCTTCATGAAGATATAATGTATCGCAATTGACTTTGAAATCTATAAAATTATCATCATAAAGCGTGTTTTTATAGAAGTTAACTTTGATGTTTTCTGATTCTAATGTGGTAGCTTTATCACTATAAACAAGAGATTTGGTTAATAAATTATCAATGACTTCTCTCTCTTTAGTTTCATACTTTCCTTTAACAGGAATAGTTATCCAAGTTTCGTTTTGCTTATAGTCACTTATTCTAATTTTATAAACGGAAGAGGTGCTGTCTTCTACCATAATATAGCCATAATCATAAGCATCTTTATAAAGACTTAGTGGATTGTTTTTTTGAATGAACAACTTCTGAATTCGAGATCGTTTACTTTTAAAGTGCTTATAATCAATTAAACGCTTGATGTGTTTAGATTCATTAAAGCTAAAACGCTTAAAATCTATTTCTAAGCTTTTATTGCCATTAAAAAAGGTTTGAATATTGCTTACACCATTATTGTTTGGTGCCAGATCTTGCTTGTCATAAGTTGTAACACCAAAACCAATATTACCGTATGCCGAGATTTTTTCAACCTCGTAATCCCCATTTTTTTGCGGAATTAATCGCAGCGGAATTCTTTCATTCTCACCATTAATAACTGCGTTTTCGTCCTTAGGATATGCGTAAATTGCAGATACAAAAGGGGCTTTAGAATCTTTAATATCTATACCAAAAAGCATTGGGTTTATTGGCCGTTCTTGGTTGTCTCTAATTTCAAAATGCAAATGAGGGCCTCCAGAACCACCTGTATTGCCTGAGTAAGCGATGACTTCATTTGGCTCTATTATCAATTCTTGGGAACTTGGAAAAACTTCGACTTCAAAACTCTCCTTGTCATATTGACATTCTTTAATATACTTTTCTATACGTTCAGAAAATTTTTGAAGATGTCCATATACAGTTGTGTAACCATTTGGATGTGTAATGTAAATTGCCTTTCCGTATCCATAATGTGAAATTTTAATTCTGCTTACATAACCTTCAGTCGCCGCATAAACTTTTAACCCTTGTTTTTGCTGTGTCTTTATATCGAGGCCAGAATGAAAATGAGAAGATCGCAATTCTCCAAACGTACCAGAAAGCACTAATGTAATATCTAAAGGATTTCTAAAATAATCTTGCGGATATTCTGATTGTGCATAAATAGAACTAGACAATAAAAATAAGAGCAAATTTTTTTTCATATAACTGACTATTGTAGCTAAAATATTAATTTGATTCCGATATGCAAATGTTAAAACCGTATTATTTTTAATATACCCAATCTTATTGCAAATTTTGACTTATTGAATTTTTGATGAGATAAAATATTTAGTGCGTATTTTGTTTAATAATTCTTTAGTCTAGTCTATTTCTTAACGCACTAATTTTTTTAATGTTACATCAATTAAAAATAATTGTAAAAGAATTGTATTTTTTGATTAGGTATGTTAACTTTGTTTCAATAGTATTGAATTGCTTTAATGAGTAAAATAGAAGACATTGTTGATGCTTTAGAGAATAAAATCAGTAAGGTTTTACATAAGCAAGAGGTTTTAAAACAAACCAACGCTAAGCTCTCTGAACAATTAGAACAGCAGCAGCAAAAACTTATAGAGCAGCAAGAGGAATTAGGATCTTGGGCAGAAAAGTATGATACGCTCAAAATAGCAAATTCAATGCTTGGTAGTGACGAAAATAAACGAGAAACAAAGCTCAAAATAAATGCACTTATTAGAGACATTGACCATTGTATTGGACAACTCTCGGAATAAAGTTGTAAATTAGACTAGATGCCAAACCAATTAAAAATTAAACTTTCAATCGCAAATAGGGTTTATCCATTAACGATTAATCCGAGTCAAGAAGAAGGTTTACGTAAGGCTACAAAGAAAATTGAAGCCATGATAGGGCAATTTGAGCAAAATTACTCTGTAAGAGATAAGCAAGATGTTTTAGCCATGTGCGCTTTGCAATTTGCTGCTCAAGTAGAGCAAAAGTCTATAGATAAAGAATATGTAAACGAAGAAGTTCAAGAAAAGTTAGAAGCTTTAAATGACCTTTTACAATCACATATTTAACTCGTACGTTCTTTAAAATAAAAAAGGTTACTGCCTACATTAGTTATATTTTTTGATAAACTCAACGTTAATTCTTTAAAAAGGGTGAGTTGAAGTTGTAAAATCGCGCTGTTAGTGCTTAATACAGAACTTGTTTCGGTATCTAAGTATCTTAGACAGATTTTTGATCAGCTTGTTAGCCCTAAACTTGTTTTTAAGGAGTTTATACAAAACCCAAAACTGATGTAGGCTTTTTTATATACTAAAACTAAATAATGAACATGGACACTAACACAATTTTATATATTGTTGGAGGAGTAGTATTAGGATTAATACTAGGATATATTATAGCAAAATCTTTAGAAAAAGGAAGCGCTTCAAAGTTAATATCAAATGCAGAGGGCGAATCAAAATCTATCTTAAGACAAGCTAAAACAGACGCCGAAGCACTTAAGAAAGACAAAATGCTTCAAGCAAAAGAAAAATTTATAGAGCTTAAAGCAGAACACGAAAAAGTAATTCTTTCTCGTGATAAGAAAATGGCTGAAGCCGAAAAACGCATTAGAGATAAAGAATCTCAAATTTCTAATGAATTATCCAAATCTAAAAAAACCAATCAATCTTTAGATGATAAAATGAAAGACTACGACTTTAGACTAGAGTTTGTAGAAAAGAAGAAAGACGAAGTAGAAAAGGCACATAAAAGTCAAATAAAACAATTGGAAGTAATTTCTACTTTATCTGCTGAGGAAGCCAAAGAACAACTAATAGAATCTTTAAAAGAAGAAGCTAAGACCGATGCTATGGCTTTTATACAAAATCATATAGAAGAAGCGAAGTTAACAGCACAGCAAGAAGCTAAGAAGATTATTATTAATACTATTCAGCGTATTGGAACCGAAGAAGCTGTTGATAATTGTGTATCTGTTTTTAATATTGAATCTGACGATGTAAAAGGTAGAATAATTGGTAGAGAAGGTCGTAACATTAGAGCGATTGAAGCTGCAACTGGTGTAGAGATTATTGTAGATGACACACCTGAAGCTATTATTTTATCGTGTTTTGATTCTGTAAGGCGCGAAATAGCACGTTTGTCATTGCATAAATTAGTAACTGATGGTAGAATACATCCTGCAAGAATTGAAGAAATAGTAAAAAAGACCGAAAAGCAAATTGAACAAGAAATTATAGAAGTTGGTAAGCGTACAGTTATCGATTTAGGAATCCATGGATTAAATCCTGAATTGATTAAAATGGTAGGTCGAATGAAATACCGTTCGTCTTACGGGCAAAATTTATTACAACACTCACGTGAAGTTGCTAAACTTTGTGGTGTAATGGCTGCAGAATTAGGTTTGAACCCAAAGTTGGCAAAACGTGCTGGACTTTTACACGATATAGGCAAAGTGCCATCATCTGAAGCAGATATAGAAACACCTCATGCTATTTTAGGAATGCAATGGGCAGAAAAACATGGTGAAAAACCAGAAGTTTGCAATGCCATTGGTGCTCACCATGATGAAATTGAAATGACGACGTTATTGTCGCCAATTATTCAGGTATGTGATGCTATTTCTGGTGCAAGACCAGGTGCAAGACGCCAAGTTTTAGATTCTTATATACAACGTCTTAAAGATTTAGAAGATGTAGCCTTTGGATTTCCAGGAGTAAAGAAAGCTTATGCAATACAAGCTGGTAGAGAGCTACGCGTTATTGTAGAAAGTGAAAAGGTTTCTGATGAAGTAGCAGCTAGTCTATCATTTGAGATTTCTCAAAAGATTCAAACAGATATGACGTATCCAGGGCAAGTTAAAGTTACAGTGATTAGAGAAACAAGAGCTGTAAATATTGCAAAGTAATACAGAACTAATTCAGGTTAATTATTTAAGGCATTCAAGAAATTGATTGTCTTTTTTATTTTCTAGGATGAAATTTATTTAAGACCTCACTAAGGTGAGAACGATCTACATGCATATAAATCTCTGTAGTTGTAATACTCTCATGCCCAAGCATCATTTGTATAGCTCTAAGATCAGCGCCATTTTCTAAAAGATGTGTTGCAAAAGAATGTCTAAAGGTATGTGGTGATACGTTTTTCTTTAATCCAGATTTTTTAACTAACGTTTTAATAATTGTAAAAATCATAGCACGTGTTAACTTTTTTCCTTTATAATTTAAAAAGAGAATGTCTTTAGAATTGGGTTGCACAACGATATGGTTTCTTATAGCTATCCAAATGCCAATATATTTTTGAGTTATTGCGCCAATAGGAACAAAACGTTGTTTATCTCCTTTGCCTGTAACCTTAATAAAACCTTCTTCAAAAAATAAATCAGATAATTTTAACTCTATAAGTTCGCTTACACGTAAGCCACAACTATATAAAGTTTCGATTATAGCTCTGTTACGTTCACCTAGATTAACACCATTATATTGATAACTTAAATCTATGGCCTCAATTAAGTTGTCAATATCACTAATAGATAAGGTGTCTGGAAGCTTTCTGCCAATTTGTGGAGATTCAATTAAATCTAAAGGGTTAGTATCTCTGTATTTTTCAAAAATTAGATAATCAAAAAAATTACGAAGTCCAGAGATTAATCGCGCTTGAGATCTTGGATTTATAGATTTAGAAATGGAATATACAAATTGCTTTACAATCTCGTTGTCAATAGAAACAGGTGAAACAATTATAGAATGTTCTTCTAAATATTTAATGAGTTTTTTTATATCATAGCTATAATTAGCTATAGAATTTTCGGACAAACCACGTTCAATTTGAAGATAATGCTTATAATCTGTAAGTGCTTGTTGCCATATCATGCTTAAATATAGCAAATTAAGTTTTATAAAAAGAGAAAATTACTACGTAATTCTACGTATTTTTTATAAAAATTGTTAATAAAATAAAAATTAATTTTATGATTATCAATTACTTAGTGGTTTGTGTTTATAAAATTGTTAATAACTGTGCTGAGAAATTTCATTTTTTTAAAAAAAAGGCTTTAGTTTGTACTAATCAATTTTAAAACTTAAATATTATGAAAAAATTATTTTTATGTGCTGCGGTTGCAGTTTTTGCTTTTGCAAATGTTAATGCACAAACTTTTGGCGCTAAGGCAGGTGTTGACTTAGCGTCAAATAAGGTAGAATTCGAAGGGGTTAGTGTAACAGCTTCGGAAACTGGATTTTATGTGGGTGTTTTTGCTCAAATTGAAATTTCTGAAGAGTTTGCTTTTCAACCAGAAGTAATGTATGTTTCTATTAAGGATGGTGGAGAAATTCACATTCCATTAATGGCAAACTATTCAGTTTCAGAAGAATTTAGCATTTTAGCAGGACCTGCTTTAGGAATTTTAACTGACACTGCTGATGGTTTTAGCTCTTTTAACTATGGTATAGAAGCTGGTGCTGCTTATGATATTACTGAAGAATTTTTAATTGAAGCTAGATATAGTCTTGGTTTAGCAGAGTTAATAGAAGATGCTCCTGATGGATTCTCTTCTAAGTTAAGTGGTTTTTATATTGGAGTTGGATATAAATTCTAACTTTTATACATTTCACAAAAAATGAGAGGCATTTGCCTCTCATTTTTTGTTTAAATAGTTTCGATAAACGGTATAAAACTTTAACATTTTTGATATAAAAAATAGTAATCCAAAACTTACATTTGCCGACCAAATTAATTTTAAACAAAACTTAAATTATGAAAAAATTATTATTTATGGCTGCAGTAGCAGTTTTCGGATTTACAACTATTAATGCACAAGAAAAA
>NZ_CAXBGB010000092.1:0-11716 GCF_963975125.1 uncultured Winogradskyella sp.
CTGAAGAGGTAATTCTTCAAGAAGTTTTTAATACGGATAAAAAATAGATTAATTTTTAATAAAATCTTTATCTAGTTATAGAAAGGTTTGATTAATAGCGAGAAAAGCCTCAACAATTGTTGAGGCTTTTTATAAATTATTACTTGCTTTATTATAATTTAAAATTCATTCTTGCAAATAAATAGCGCCCTGAATACCCAAATTGAGATGTTCTTCTTGAGTAAACAAATTGATCTCCAGAAGTTCCTCCGGACCTATTCTCATCAGGATATACATCAAATAAGTTATTTGCACCTATAGTAACATTCACATTATCAGTAAACTCATAAGTCAGTGTTAAATCTGTAACCAGCTTACTCCCATAAACAGCATCAGCGGATACAGTATGTTGGTCAACTCTAGGAGTTCCAGCAAAATCATCTGGATCTTCCACTTCACCAAAAAAAGTGTTTCTTAATAAAAAATTCCAGCTTTTATAGGCTAGGTTATTAGATAAACTTGCTTTAGTTCTAGGAATTGCACGTGTTAAAAATGCTTCTTCCTGAGCATCAAAAAAGCTACCTGTTTGGCCAGCAGCAGCAACAGCAGCAGGCACATTTAATGCATCGACTTCTGTTTCAGTAAAATTTGCAGCCAAGTCTGATGTTAGTTTTAATTCTTCACTTAGGCTCGCATTATGGCTTATTACTACATCTAATCCTTTAGTTTTTGTGTCTATCGCATTTACAAAGAAACGAGCAGAATTTGCTCCTGCTGCATCAAATATTGCTTGAATTTCAGGATTTGAACCTGGGCCAAAATTCCCGCTATAAACAATACGATCATCTATATTAATTAAATAGCCATCTATACTAAATGTAAGGTTTAAATCAGGAATTTTGCCCGTAAAACCTAAACTAAAACTTGTTGATGTTTCTTCTTTTAATTCATTAATACCTAATAAATCTGCTAATCTGCTATCATTAGTAAATGTACCTTGCTCTCTTGGCACGTTGTTTTCAAAAATTGTACTTGTTCTACTAAAAAATTGTTGATGTAAAGATGGTGCTCTAAACCCTGTATTAATTGCGGATCTAATGTTTATATCATCTGTTAATTTATAGCGAGCAGCTAACTTACCGTTAATAGTACCTCCAAAGTCTGAAAAATTTTCATAACGTCCTGCAAAGCTCACATAAAACGCTTCACTAAAATCTGCTTCTAAATCAACGTATACAGCCATACTATTTCTTGTCTTATTAGTTGCATTATTAGGGTCAAATCCTCTAAACACCTGAGATCCACCACCTAAGACTACACCTGTAAAATTATTTCTTACCAGTAATGCATCTGGTGTCGAAGCAGTCACAATATCTCCATTAATATCATAACTAGCATATGAATTAAGCTCTCCCTCTTCGATAAAATAATTTTCTACTTTAAATTCTGCACCAATTGCAACGTTAAGCCCTTCAAAAATATCATCATAAAAACGTGCCGCATCTAAATTGGTTGTGTTTTGAGAAAACCCTATTGTTCCTGCATCAAAAGATCTTTGAGTGCCTGTACCTAAAGTACCATTACTAGAATTACCAACAGTATATCCAAATACATTTTCTCCGTATGTATTAGAAAAATCTACATCCCAATTATCATTTACTTTCCCTCTTATACCTACAGATAAAGATTTATCTACAATATCACTACCAATACTTGGTAAAAATCCATTTGGAAATGCTGGTGTATTTGCTCTACCATCACCTTGAGCAGGTCTTCTGTAAAACCCAGAAGCTAAACCGCTACGGTAAGACATACCACCAAATGAGTATAACTCCGCATTTTCACTAACAGGAATACTAGAGTTAAAGAAAAATTGACCTTCTCTTAATTTAGAAGTTCCTACTTTAAATCTAAAATCTTCACGCGTTAATCCTCTAGCCGCTAATTCATCTTCATCTGCATCAAAATCTAAAAGCCCTCTAAAAGCATCTATATCTGCTTGTTGATTTAAATCTAATGCTGCAATTTGAGACAAAACACCAGCATCCAAATAAGAAAGAGATTGAGCTGCAGTCTGATAATCAAAAAGCGTCATATCTGCAACATTACCACCATTAGCAGCAAAGACTCTTTCTGCACCATTGTAACCTCTAAAGATATCACCTGCATAATCTTTATTTCTAAGTGCTGGTTCTCTGGTAGATAAAGTTCCCGTAAAGTTAATAAAACCCCCTTTATCACCTAGAGGCACGCCATAGTTTGCATCAAGTTTAAATTTCTCACCATCACTACCTCCTTCAAATTGATTTGAATTTTCACTAAAATTAGCTCCAGAGGTGATAGTTAAATCTAACTTTCCTGTAGCTTCCTTGAGGACAATGTTTATAACACCAGCAATAGCATCAGATCCATATTGTGCCGCAGCACCATCTCGCAATACCTCTATTTTTTTAATTGCTGCAGTAGGGATTGCATTCATATCTGTACCTACGCTACCTGCTCCGACGGTTCCGTTAACATTTATTAAAGCAGTATTATGTCTTCTTTTACCATTGATTAAAACCAGTACCTGATCTGGTCCCAACCCTCTTAAAGATGCAGGATCTATATGATCTGTTCCGTCTGATACTGTTTGTGTTTGAGAAGTGAAAGATGGTGCAACATAATTCAATATCTCGTTAATAGTAGTTTGAGGTGATTTATTAGCTAAATCGGCAACATTAATTACATCAATTGCAACTGCAGTATCAATGGCAGATCTACCAGGATTTCTAGATCCTACAACTACAACTGTATCTAAAGATCCTCCTTGCGCTAAGGTTACATTAATTATGTTAGTTGTAACTTCTATTTCTTGTGGATCAAAACCAGCATAAGAAAACACCAGAATATCACCCATATTTGCACTGATGGTATAATTTCCATCAAAATCTGAGAGGACACCTATAGTACTCCCCTTAATAAGAACCGAAGCCCCAGGTAAGGGCTGTGATGTCTCACCATCTAATATTTTACCCGATACTTCTTGCGTAAAAGCTACATTTGAAAGCCCAATAAAAAGGATAAAAAGGATTAAGTAATTTTTAATCATAATATTTTAGTTTAATTAATTTTTCTAAAGAAACAACAAATATTTGTATTATTTACATTTATAAGTATTAAAAATTATATTATATATATATTTTTTGTTAAAAAAATATATATAATATAATTTTTGTTTTTTCCTTTGATTGATTCCTACACAAAATATAAATCTTAAATTTGCAAACTATTATTAAGTCAATAAAATATAATGTACAGAAGTCACAACTGTGGTGAATTAAGAGCCGCTCATAGTAATACAGAAGTTACACTCTCTGGTTGGGTGCAAGGAGTAAGAGATAAAGGGTTTATGGTATATATCGATCTGCGAGATCGCTATGGTATAACTCAATTATACTTTGATGAAGAGCGTACTGCAAAAGCGATTATAGAAAAAGCTCAAAAGCTAGGACGTGAATTTGTAATTCAAATTAAAGGTACTGTCATTGAGCGAGCTTCAAAAAACCCGAACATTCCGACGGGAGATATTGAAGTTTTAGTATCAGAATTAAATGTATTGAACGCTTCTTTAGTTCCTCCTTTTACTATTGAAAACGAAACCGATGGTGGTGATGATATACGTATGAAATATCGCTATTTAGATATTCGTCGTAATCCTGTAAAAGAGAGTTTAATATTCAGAGCTAAGGTAACTCAAGAAGTTAGAAATTATCTGTCTAGCGACGGGTTTATTGAAGTTGAAACTCCCTATTTAATTAAATCTACTCCAGAAGGTGCTCGTGATTTTGTAGTGCCTTCTCGTATGAATGAAGGTGAATTTTACGCCTTACCACAGTCTCCACAAACTTTTAAGCAATTACTTATGGTTGGTGGCATGGATAAATACTTTCAGATTGTAAAGTGTTTTAGAGATGAAGATTTACGTGCAGACCGTCAGCCAGAATTTACGCAAATAGATTGTGAAATGGCATTTGTGGAGCAAGAAGATATATTAAATGTGTTTGAAGGTTTAACACGTCATTTACTAAAAGAAGTGAATGGTATTGAGATTGAAAAATTTCCAAGAATGCTATATGATGACGCTATGCGTTTGTATGGAAATGACAAACCAGACATTAGATTTGGTATGGAATTCGGTGAACTTAACGAAGTTGCACAACATAAAGAATTCAATGTCTTTAATTCAGCAGAATTAGTTGTTGGTATTGCAGTGCCAGGTGGAAACACATACACACGTAAAGAAATAGACAAATTAATCGATTGGGTAAAGCGTCCACAAGTTGGCGCCTTAGGCATGATCTATTCGCGTTGTAATGACGATGGAAGTTATAAGTCTTCAGTAGATAAATTCTACGATCAAGAGGATTTAAAGAAATGGGCAGAAGTTACAGGTGCAAAACCTGGTGATTTAGTCTGTGTATTATCCGGAGATGCAACTAAAGTAAGAGCACAATTAAGTGCTTTACGTATGGAACTAGCAGAACGTTTAGGCTTAAGAGATCCAAAAGTATTTGCTCCGCTTTGGGTTGTTGATTTTCCATTGTTAGAATTAGATGAGGAAACTGGTCATTACCATGCAATGCACCATCCATTCACCTCACCAAAACCAGGGCAAATAGAATTATTAGATTCGCAACCTGGTGAGGTAAAAGCTAACGCCTACGACTTAGTTTTAAATGGAAACGAAATTGGTGGTGGATCAATTAGAATTCACGATAAAGCAACTCAGGCAATAATGCTAAAGCATCTTGGTTTTTCAGAAGAAGATGCTAAAGCACAATTTGGATTTTTAATGGATGCTTTTGAATACGGAGCACCACCACACGGAGGTCTTGCTTTTGGTTTAGACAGATTGGTTGCCATTTTAGGCGGACAAGAAACCATTAGAGATTTTATAGCCTTCCCAAAAAATAATTCGGGTCGCGATGTTATGATTGATGCACCTGCACCAATTGATGACAAACAACTAGAGGAATTAAGTTTAAAATTAAATTTAAAATCATAAACAAAATCCTGCTGCAAGCAGGATTTTTTAGTAATTTTATAGAATGTCTTTTAAATCTAAAAGTCTGTTGCGCAGATTCTTAATTTGGAAATACAAGCATATTTCTGAACGTCAATTTGTTTTTATACTAAGTATTTTAGTTGGGTTTTTAGCAGGGATTGGCACTGTATTACTTAAAAACCTTACACACTATATCAGGCTTCTTTTTGAACTGGATTTTTTTAAAAACTATCAAAATTCGTTATATTTTATTTTCCCAATAATTGGGTTATTTCTTGTTTATATCATCAAACAAGTTTGGTTAAAAAAACATATTGGCCATGGTATTTCATCTACACTTTATGCCATATCAAAACTTGGTGGCATTATACCTAGGTATAACATCTACGCAGGTCTAATTACAGCACCTTTGACGGCTGGTTTTGGCGGATCCGTTGGATTACAAGGGCCGGCTGTAAGTATAGGTTCTGCGCTAGGCTCTAATGCAGCACGTTTCTTTCACATGAATCAAAAAACACGAATGCTATTAATTGGTTGCGCAGCAGCTGGGGCAATGGCGTCCATGTTTAAAGCACCTATTGCTGCTATTATTTTCGCAGTAGAAATATTTAGCTTAGACATTGCTTTTACATCGTTAATACCACTTTTATTGGCATCGGTATCTGCTGTTGTAACTTCCTATTTTTTCTTAGGAACTGATATCTTACTTCGTTTTGAATTAACCGATAAATTTCAAATAATTGATATTGGTTTCTTTATCATCTTAGGGCTTATTACGGGTCTGGCGTCTGTATATTTTTCTAAGGTTTTTTTTGCAATTACCAATTTTTTTAAACAATTTAAAAGTCGCGCAAAACGTGTAATAATTGGAGGTTTAGCCATAGGTAGTATGCTATATTTCATTCCTCCTTTATATGGTGAAGGTTATGGTATAATGAATAATTTACTTAAAGGAGACCACTTGTCTGCCATTGGGACAATACCCTTTAATTTAGATTTATCTAATATCTGGATTGTTATAAGCTTGCTTATAGGTATCGCTATTTTTAAAGCTATAGCAATGACGACTACTTTTGGAGCTGGTGGTGTTGGCGGCGTTTTTATACCAACCCTTGTTATGGGAAGCGCTTTAGGTAACGCCTTTGCAAAAGTTATTAATAATTTGGGGTTGGATTTTCACGTATCAGAATCTAATTTTACATTAATTGGCATGACAGGGCTAATGGCTGGTGTTTTACACGCACCATTAACAGCTATATTTTTAATCGCTGAAATCACTGGAGGTTATGAGCTTTTTGTACCGTTAATGATAGTCTCTGCCATCTCGTTTTCAATTACTAAATATTATATTTCACATTCAATTTACACCTTAAAACTGGCGGAACGAGGTGAGTTAATGACTCACGACAAAGACAAAAATGTACTTATGGTCTTAAATATTGATAAAGTCCTTGAGACTAACTTTATTGTTCTTAAACCAGAAATGAAGCTACGCCATATTTTAAAAAATGCTGTAGCTAAGTCCTCTCGAAATCATTTTCCTGTAGTTGATGATGAAGGTCGTTTTTTAGGAGTTATTCGTTTGGATGATATAAGACATATGATGTTTGATTCTGATCTTTATGACAAAGTTGATGCGGCTAGCTTAATGCACGGCGATGCAGGTATAATTAACTATGACGACGATTCTATGAATATCATTATGACTAAATTTAAAACTAGTGGCGCATGGAATTTACCTGTCATTAAAAATGGTAAATATTATGGTTACATTTCAAAATCTAAACTATTAACGGCTTACAGGCAGCAATTAATTAATTTTACATCTTAATATCAGTATGGTCATTTTACATAAATCTCTTATATGAAACCTATAAAAATCATAACATTCGTAGCATTTTTAGCTTCCTTTAGCAGCATAATTTGCGGTTTTATTTTAGATGTAGAATACTCACAGAAACTCATAGGGTTTGGAGTTGTAGGTATATTTTTAGTTGTTTTCCCTCTGTTTTCTTACTACCGCTGGAAAGGAAAAGACGTAAAAGATTACATGCTTACAAAGGAGAATCTTGATAAAATGCGTGAAAATCAAAAGCGTTAAAAATATTTCATCGTCCTAACACCTATTTGCTTTTTTAATGCAAAGACTATGATTATAAAGGATTTGGATTCATTACCAACGAAAAGAAGGAAGAAAAGGATTAGTAGCTGCATACGTACAGGTACTATAAGTATATATTTTACAAAGTTTCAACGCTCAACCATTAGGTTGGGCGTTTTTTATGCGCTTATTTTAATTTTTATTTAAATACAATTGGCAAATTACTTTTAACGATTTTTACAATGCAATATGGTTGTGTCATTACTGCCGAAGCATTGCCCTCTGGTGAGGTTTTCATTGTATTCACAATAATTTCGTCCGATTTTGTTTCGACCTCGAGTTCTATACTGTATCCTCCACTAGTTCTTAACTTATCAAAAACGGCTATAATAGTATACGTATCAAAGTCAATCTTTGTTTCAGAAAAACTTTGGGTAACATCATTTACGGCATTCATTAAAAACATTAGATCATTCCAATCGCTTTCGTTGGTAACAACTAAATTCTGCTCAACAATCCCTTCTTTTCCAGAGCCATAAAGATTCCCTTTGCTGATAACATTTGGTTCTATAGTTTTTATTTTAGAATCATTCACATTGGTTTTACAGCTAAAAACGAACATTATCATTACTAAAATTAAAATCTTGTCCTTCATCGGTAGAATTTTATTAAAAAATACTAATTCAAATTACGCTTCTCAATAAAAAAGCGTTTCATTAAAGCTGAAGCCTCTTCAGCAAGAACTCCACCTACCAATTTAGTTTTAGGGTGTAATTTTGTTCCCATAATTTCAAATCCGCGTTGTTCATCTGAAGCAGCATATACTATTTTTGAAATCTGACTCCAGTACAATGCGCCAGCGCACATCTGGCAAGGTTCTAAAGTAACATATAGTGTGCATTTAGCTAGATATTTTCCGCCTAAAAAATTTGCTGCAGATGTAATGGCTTGCATCTCTGCATGTGCAGTAACATCATTTAGCAACTCGGTGAGATTATGTGTTCTGGCAATAATTCTATCTTCTACAACGATAACCGCACCAACAGGAATTTCACCTTTTTCATAAGCAGCTTCAGCCTCCTGAAGCGCTTTTCTCATAAAGTATGTATCGCCAAATGGGTTTATCATGGTTGTAAAAATAAAAAAACAGCTATACTTATTATTAATATACTCTAAAATTATCAATTATCGTAGATTTGCTTTATGTCAAAAGCATTGCTTAAACATATCAACCTACCAAAAGATTTACGTCAACTAAAAGCAGAAGACTTACCTCTACTTGCTATAGAGTTACGCGAATTCATTATTAATATTGTAGCTACAAAAGAAGGACATTTAGGTGCCAGTTTAGGCGTTGTAGAATTAACCATTGCTTTACATTATGTATTTAACACACCTGAAGATTTATTGATTTGGGATGTTGGTCACCAAGCTTATGGTCATAAAATACTAACAGGTCGTAAAGCTGTTTTTGAGACTAACCGACAACTTAATGGTATAAGCGGTTTTCCTAAAAGAGATGAAAGTGATTATGATGCTTTCGGAGTTGGGCATTCTTCAACTTCAATTTCGGCAGCTTTAGGAATGGCAATTGCCTCACAACTCAATGGAGAAGATAAACTTCATATTGCTGTCATTGGAGATGCTTCTATTGCCAGCGGAATGGCTTTTGAAGGTTTAAACCACGCAGGAGTCACAGACACTAACTTATTAGTCATCCTTAATGATAATGCCATAGGTATTGACCCAAGTGTGGGTGCTTTAAAACAATATTTAACTAACGTAAAAAAAGGCACTCAAAAACAAGACAACATATTTGAAGCTTTAAATTTTGACTACTCTGGTCCAATTGATGGTCACGATTTACCATTGCTAATTTCAGAATTAGAGCGTTTAAAATCAGTTAACGGCCCAAAGTTTTTACATGTAATTACAACTAAAGGTAAAGGTTTAAAACAAGCTGAACTCGACCAAGTAAAATACCATGCTCCAGGAAAGTTTGATGCTAAAACTGGTGAACTCAATGCTAAATCTAGTGCTAAATTGCCTCCAAAGTATCAAGATGTTTTTGGTGAAACTATTGTTGAACTTGCTCTAAAAAACAAAAAAATTATTGGTATTACACCAGCCATGCCAACTGGTAGCTCCTTAAAATATATGATGGAAGAGATTCCAGATCGTGCTTTCGATGTTGGTATTGCAGAGCAACACGCAGTAACCTTAGCTGCAGGTATGGCAACACAAGGTCTAATTCCGTTTTGCAATATTTATTCCACGTTTTTACAACGTGCTTATGACCAAGTGATACACGATGTAGCCTTGCAAAACTTACCAGTAATTTTCTGTCTCGATAGAGCTGGTTTGGTTGGTGAAGATGGTGCAACACATCATGGAGTTTTTGATTTGGCTTACTTAAATTGTATCCCTAATCTGGTGATTTTTGCACCAAGAGATGCTGTTGCGTTACGAAATATTATGTACACGGCTCAATTGGGTATTGATTTCCCAATTGCTATTCGTTATCCGAGAGGACGAGGTTATCTTTTAAACTGGAAACAACCGTTTAATGTTATTGATATTGGAAAAGGTATTTGTTTAAAAGAGGGAACTCAAATCGCGGTACTTTCTGTAGGAACAATAGCTAGAACTATTGAGAATGTAATTACAAATTTAAAACAAGATGATACTATTGGACATTATGATATGCAATTTGTAAAACCACTTGATAAAGAATTATTGCATAAAGTTTTTAAAAATTATGAAGCCGTAATAACTATAGAAGATGGCACCATCGTAGGAGGTTTTGGTGCTTCAGTTTTAGCTTTTGCAAATACAAATAATTATAAGCAAACACTAATTACACTTGGTATTGAAGACCAATTTTTAGAACATGGCACAACAGACCAATTGAAGCGACTTCAAAAATTGGATGCATTATCTGTAAAAAAACAAATTGAAGATTTACTCTTCAGTCTCAACAATCGCTAAATCCGTCTTATTTTCAATCTGTTCGATTTTCACAGTATCTTTTTCAGATGGTTTTTCTTGTGGGTTTGAAATGTCGTCAATCATTAATAGGCAAGTCACCACAACCATGAAGATGACTAAGCCTCCGAGTATATTATTTCTCATAAGTAGGTTTTTAAGGCTGATTATGAGATAAATAAAGTCAATATATCGCTAAAAAACAAATTTATTCGACAAAATGCATGTTTATGAAATATGCCCTTTTAACTTTTGGTACAATAACATGGCGTTGGTATCCGATAATTTAGAAATATAAAGGCAAACAGCCATAATGTTCTGATATAGAGAATCATTAGACAGCTTAACTATTTCTGGCAATATATTTAGCAATAGCTCATCATAGTTAGACATATTGCCCTTAAAATAGTTAAATGCCATTTTTCCATAAGCATTTAGTAATTTATTTAAAATTTCGTAACCCGAAATTTCTTTACTAATCACCTCTTTAGAGCGATAAACATTTTTTATACTAATATCAATAATATCTTTAATCTGAGCTTTATACTGGCTTACGTCTAACAAGGCGGTTTCAAATTCGCCAGCCAAAATTGCTTCTTCGTGTGTCATAAAAAGAGAAGCTGCTTCATCTATTAAAGTTCCAATTGCCAGCGCACGTAGATAACTGACACGATCTTCGGTGGTTTTTAATGCGTTATAATTTTTAGTTTTAATTTTACCTCTTACTAAATTGATGAGATACTCTAAAGCATATTCTTCTTGTATAAGCCCAAGGTTAATGCCATCTTCAAAATCGATTATAGTATAACAGATATCATCAGCTGCCTCAACTAAAAACGCCAAAGGATGTCTTTGAAAACTTAAATAATCATTGCTACGCTTCGTTAAACCTAATTCTGAAGCAACATCTGAGAACATGTCTTTTTCACTTTGAAAAAAGCCATACTTTTTATCTACTATATGATTGGTTGGTTTTTTAGGAAGCGATTCTTTTGGGTACTTCATAAATGCTCCTAAGGTTGCATAACTCAATCGCAAACCTCCTTCTCTACCTTCTCTACTCTCGGTAAGAATTTTAAAACCGTTAGCATTACCTTCAAAATCACATAAATCTTGATATTCTTTATCAGTTAAGTGAGATTTAAACTGTGTTCCATCTCCATCTTTGAAGTAGGCTCCAATCGCTTTTTCTCCAGAATGACCAAAAGGGGGATTTCCTATATCATGTGCCAAAGCAGCAGCAGCGACTATGGCGCCAAAATCATTCATTTTGTAACCATGAATATTTTCTAAATGCGGATGCTTTTCTAAAAGTAACTTCCCAACTTTTCGTCCTAAAGAGCGACCAACAACACTAACTTCTAAACTATGTGTTAAGCGTGTGTGCACAAAATCGGTTTTAGATAATGGTACTACTTGTGTTTTATCTTGAAGTCCTCTAAACTCAGATGAAAATATAATTCGGTCGTAATCAACCTCAAAACCCAAACGGGTTTCATCTTGTTCTTTTCTTAGTCTTTTATTGGTATCGCCAAATCGTTTTAAAGAGAGTAATTGTTCCCACTGCATAGTTTAAATCTTAGAGTATGCAAGATAGATAAATT
>NZ_CAXBGB010000093.1:0-11297 GCF_963975125.1 uncultured Winogradskyella sp.
ATGGCAATGCACAATAGTGAAGAACTTTTAGAGGTCATTACTGTAGTTTCCGAACAATTACAAGAACTAGATTTCAAATTTGTTCATGTCAGCTTTGCCAATAATGACAATAGCGAAGGGTATAAATTTTGGACTGCAGCTAAAGGTCTGTCTAGGCCAATGCGATTTACTACACCGTATTTAGATATCGCTGTTTTTAATAATTTGAGAGCAGCACAAGAAAAATCTGATTCATTTTGTACTGATGTTATAACTAAAAAAGAACATAACAAATGGCATAGCCATTTACTCAAACATGGTGGATCTAAGGTGTTTTCAAAAGAAGACAATGCGTTTATAATGAGTAGAGGAATGGCGAGATCTATTGCTATTAATCCCAATATAATGTTGATTCTTGCAAACTATGCTTCTATTCCATATTCAGAAGATGAGAATAAAATCATTGAACGATTTGGGCAGGTTTTCGAGCAATCTTATACACGTTTCCTCGATTTACAAAAAGCAGAACAGCAAACTAGAGAAGCACAAATTGAAACCGCTCTAGAAAAAGTACGTTCACGTACCATGGCCATGCAACATAGTGATGAATTGCCTGAGGCTGCCAATAATCTATTTCTACAAGTACAAGAATTAGGCATACCTGCTTGGAGTGCTGGTTATTGTATTTGGGAAGATGAGAGCAAAACGAGTGCGTCGTGCAATATGAGTAGTGAAGGTGAAATTCAAAAAGCATTTTCATTACCAACAATTGGCGAAGGTTATAATTTTTATGACCCTTATAAAAAAGGAGAAATCTTTCATGTTTCAGAATGCGGAGGCAAAAATCTCGTGAAGCATTATGAATTTATGAAAACACTCCCTACTGTTGGAGTCATATTAGAAGAACTTGAAAAAGCAGGAATAAGTTTACCTACCTTTCAAATATTTCATATTGTATTTTTAAAGTTCGGTTATGTAATGTTCATTACCTATGAAACTGTTCCCGATGCACATCACATATTTAAAAGATTCGGTCAGGTTTTTGAACAAACCTACACACGTTTTCTCGATTTAAAACTAAAGGAAGACCAGGCTGTTAAGCTTGAAGCAGAAAAACAGCGTTTAGAAAAAACACTAAGCGATCTTCAGCAAACCCAAAAGCAATTGATACAGTCAGAAAAAATGGCTTCACTTGGAGAGCTCACAGCAGGTATTGCTCATGAGATTCAAAACCCATTGAATTTTGTGAATAATTTTTCTGAAGTCAGTAAGGAGCTTTTAGAGGAAATGTTAGAGGAAATAGAGGCTGGAGATATGGAAGAGGTTAGAGCGATTATGTCTGATATCGTTCAAAATTTAGATAAAATAAACCATCATGGTAAACGTGCTGATGGTATTGTAAAAGGCATGTTACAACACAGTAGAGCAAGTGGTAACAAAAAGGAACCGACAAATATTAATGCCTTGGCAGATGAATATCTTCGATTAGCTTATCATGGACTTAGAGCAAAAGATAAATCGTTTAATGCACATTTGGAAACCGATTATGATAATGATATTAAAACTGTAGATGTTATTCCACAAGATATTGGACGTGTTATTCTTAATTTATTTACAAATGCATTTTACGCTGTCAACGAGAAAAAGCAACTCAATATAGATGGTTACGAACCTAACGTAACATTAAGCACAAAAAAGAACGGTAATCAGGTAACTATTTCAGTCAAAGACAATGGTAATGGTATACCTAAAAAAGCATTGGATAAAATTTTTCAACCTTTTTTTACTACTAAACCAACAGGGCAAGGCACAGGATTAGGACTTAGTATGAGCTACGATATTATTACTAAAGGACATGGAGGCGAGTTAAAGGTTGACACCAAACAAGATAAAGGAACTGAGTTTAATATAATTTTACCAATTAAATAAATCCTAATAGTATGGATGAAAACAAAGAAAAAGACTTACTGAACACTTATAATCTTTGGGTGAAAAGTTTTATGGAAGACACACCTATAGAACAACTTGATGATTTGGCATCAACAGACATTATGGGCTATGGCACCACAACGGAAGAAAGAGTCTTTGGTGTTGACCAAGTTAAAGAACTATGCCTTCTTGGGCAAGAGCAAAAAAAGCATTTAGAAGATTATAATTATCGTTTAGACATTATTAAAAAACAGTATTCAAACAATGAAGAATGTGCTGTGATTGTTGCCGAAATTGATTTGAGCTATACATTTAATGCTGTAAAGACAAAACTTCCGTTAAGAATTTCAACTGTATTATTCCATGAATTTGGAAAATGGAAAGCTGTTCATTGGCATGGTTCAGTAGGTGTAGAATCTGAAGGTGATACTTGGCATAAAGATGAATGGAAACGAGAGAACGAACGACTACAAAAGAAAGTTAACGAACAGACTACTGAATTAAGACAATCGTTAGAACACCTTAAAGCTACACAAACCCAACTTATCCAATCTGAAAAAATGGCAAGCTTGGGAGAGCTTACTGCTGGTATAGCGCATGAAATTCAAAACCCATTAAACTTTGTCAATAACTTCAGCGAAGTTAGCAGTGAACTTATCGATGAGATTAATGAAGAATTGGAAGAAGGAGACATAGAAGAGGTAAAACTTATCGCCTCAGACATTAAGCAAAACCTCGAAAAAATTAACCATCATGGAAAACGCGCAGATGATATTATAAAAGGGATGTTGCAGCATAGTCGAAAAAATACAGGCGAAAAAGAGCCTACAGACATAAACAAACTAACCGACGAATATTTTAGACTAGCATATCATGGTCTTAGAGCGAAAGACAAAAGCTTTAATGCAAAATTAGAAACCAATTTCGATCCTAATCTTGGCGAAATAACTGTCGTAAGTCAAGAGATAGGAAGAGTTATCCTAAATCTTTTCACCAATGCCTTTTATGCAGTAAACGAAAAGCAATCTAATGTAGCATCAAATACTTATAAACCGACTGTTTCTGTTGCTACATTAAGAACTGATGATATCATGAAAATTACAATAAAAGATAATGGAGATGGTATTCCAAAAGATATTATAGATAAAATATTTCAACCCTTTTTTACCACAAAACCAACGGGTAAAGGCACTGGATTGGGATTATCTATGAGCTATGATATTATTAAAGCCCATAATGGTCAATTAGATGTGTACACTAAAACTGGAGAGTTCACAGAATTTAAAATCACATTACCTATTAAAACCAATAAATAATGAAAATATTAGTAGTAGACGACGAACAAGATGTAAAAACACTTTTTCAACAGCGTTTTAGAAAAGAAATCCGGAAAGGAGAACTTGACTTCGTATTTGCTTTTTCAGGTGAGGAAGCCTTAGAAACACTTCGTAATATGGAGCAAGAGGCTGTTTTAATTTTATCAGATATTAATATGCCTGGTATGAGTGGACTACAGCTCTTAGAGATTATAAAGAAAGACTTTGTTGCACCACCTCCAGTGGTGATGATGGTTACAGCATATGGTGATGAGGAGAATTTTAACACTGCCAAGAGTTTAGGCGCAGATGATTTTTTAACAAAACCTGTTGATTTCAAATTATTAAAAGAAAAATTAATCCAACAAAGATAATGGCAAAGATACTAGTAGTCGATGACGAAACGGATTTAGAAGTACTTATAAAACAGAAGTTTCGCAAAAAAATAAGAGCTCAGGAATATGAATTTCTATTTGCCATAAACGGAAAAGATGCCTTAGATAAGATTAGTCAAAATCCTGAGGTAGATATTGTGTTAAGTGATATTAATATGCCAGAAATGGATGGTCTAACTTTACTTTCCGAGCTTCATGAATCGAGTCCTCTAATAAAATCAGTAATCGTTTCTGCCTATGGTGATATGGATAATATAAGAACTGCTATGAATCGTGGAGCATTCGATTTTATTACTAAACCCATAAATTTTGAAGATTTAACCATCACCATGGAAAAGACTTTAAAACATGCTTCACATATAAAAGACACACTCAAAGCCATAAAAGAAAACAACATATTAAAAATGTACGTTGATGAGAATGTTCTCAATTTTATGGGCAACAAAGAATTTGAGTCCACCATAATGTCTAATGAGACTATAGAAGGCACAGTAATTTTTATTGATATTTGCGGATTCACAGCCATTAGTGAAACTACATCTGCCGATAATGTTGTAAAAATGATTAACGCTTACTTCGATGAAATGGTTAAAGAAATTATAGAACAAAATGGCCATATCGATAAGTTTATTGGTGACGCCATTATGGCCGTTTTTAGAGGCGAGTATCACCTAGACAGAGCTATTGATGCTGCTTTAGCTGTTTGCAATAAAATAAATGCGCTTACGGAAATTGGCGCAGATGTAGGTTATACTCCAAAAGTATCTATAGGTATTAAAAGTGGTGAGATGATTTCTGGTAATATTGGCTCAGCTAGTTTAAAACGTTTAGACTATACTGTTATTGGCGATACGGTAAATACAGCAGCACGTTTGCAAGATGCAGCTAAAGAAAACCAAATCGTTATTTCTGAAGATTGTTATGAGAAAGTAAAAGAATCCTTTAAATGTGAAAAAATTGGAAGCATAAACTTAAAGAATAAGGCTAATCCGATGACTATTTATCAGGTTATAGAATAGCAGGTTATATGAATATATTTAGCAATAGTCATTTCCATTCTATCTCAAATATTCCGTATCTTTTCTTCTTAAATTTTTATAGATGAAATCTCTCCTAACGTTTACCATATTATTTTTAAGCTTAAGTCTATACTCGCAAATAAAAACCTTAGAGCCAAAATTAGAAAATATCGCATGGATTGCTGGAACATGGCATGGTGAAGCTTTTGGTGGACAAACAGAAGAAATTTGGAGCGAACCTTCTGGAGGTTCGATGATGGCAACTTTTAAATTGATTAATGATGGAAAAGTCACCTTCTATGAAATTGAAGTTATTCGCGAAGTTGAAAACACTTTAATACTACAACTCAAACATTTTGGAGCAGATTTAAAAGGTTGGGAAACTAAAGATGAAACGGTTGATTTTCCACTTAAAGAAATCACTGAAAACAAAGTTATTTTTGAAGGCATGAGTTTTGAGAAAGTATCTAAAAACGAAATGAATGTCTATGTTGACATTGAAGAGAAAGGAGAAATAGAAACTGTAAAATTTAACTACAAAAAGAAAGTAAATCAGGTTAAGAAGATTAATCAACTCATAACAGTAAATAAAGCAAAAGTTATACCTGTAATTGACGGAAAAGCTGATGATGAAATTTGGTCAAACAAATTTTGGTTGCCCTTAGATCAATTATGGCTTGGTAATTCTTATACTAACCAGGATTTCTCTGGTCGTTATAAATTATCGTGGTCAGAAGACGCACTTTACCTTTTAGCAGAAATAAAAGATGATGTATTGGTTGATAATAATGCTGATCCTTTAGTGAATTGGTGGGACGACGATTGCCTCGAAATTTTTATAGACGAGGACAACAGTGGTGGAGAACATCAATACAATCACAATGCTTTTGCATACCACATTGCACTAGACGGAAATGTTGTGGATATGTCACCAGACAAAAAGGGAAAACTATATAATTCTCATATAGAATCTAAACGCATAACAACAGGTAATACATCTGTTTGGGAAGTGAAAATTTCACTTTACAGTGACTCTTATAAAGATGACGAAGTAAATTCTCCTTTAAAACTACAACCAGGTAAAGTTATGGGCTTTGCCTTAGCCTATTGTGATAATGATAAAAGTAAGACGCGTGAAAATTTTATTGGCTCAGTGTATGTAAAAGGTGACGATAAAAATAGAGGTTGGATTGATGCCAATATTTTCGGAACTTTAAAACTTATAAATTAATTAGCTATGAAATATTTATTACCATTTTTAATTGTCTTTCTTTCATTCAACATGTCAGCACAAACAGATTCAAAAATTTATGATATCGTTGATGCAGTCTCAGAAGACCGTTTACGTAGTGATGTTAAAACCTTAGCTGATTTTGGTACCAGACATACCTTAAGCGATACACTTTCTGAAACTAGAGGCATTGGTGCTGCAAGACGTTGGATAAAATCTCAATTCGATAATATTTCAAAAGGTTGTGATGATTGCTTAGAAGTCTTCTTTCAAAAAGATTTAGTAGAAAAAGGAAGAAATCAACGTATCGTTAAAGATGTTATGGTGGTTAATGTGGTTGCAATACAACGTGGCACCAAATATCCAAATCGTTTTATTATAATGAGTGGTGATATAGACTCTAGAGTTTCAGATCCTAATGATTATATTTCAGATTCACCTGGTGCAAATGATAATGCTACTGGTATGGCTGGCGCTATAGAATCAGCTCGTGTGTTATCTAAATATAAGTTTGAAAGCAGTATTATCTATGTTGGCCTTTCTGGTGAAGAACAAGGTCTTTTTGGAGGTCAAGGCTTAGCCAAGTATGCAAAAGAACATAATTGGGAAATTATTGGAGTATTGAATAATGACATGATTGGCAATATCTCTGGCGTTGATGGTGTTATTGACAATCGTACATTCCGTATTTTCTCAGAAGCTATAACTACAGACGAAACAGATCCTGAAAAATTAGCAAGACAAGCTAGAGGACGTCGTTTTTATGGAGGAGAAGTGGATGGCATTTCACGTCAATTAGCACGCTATGTGCATAAAACAACAAAAACATATATGCCAGAAATGAATCCGATGATGGTCTATCGTCTAGATCGTTTTGGTCGTGGTGGACATCACAGACCTTTTAACGATGCTGGTTTTTCAGGCATCCGAATTATGGAAGCTCACGAAAATTATACGCAACAACACCAAGACATACGTACTGAAAATGGTATTGATTACGGAGATACTTTTGAGCATGTCAATTTTCCATATTGTAAAAAATTAACGGCTGTAAATGCTATTAGCATGGCAAGCCTTGCTTCTGCTCCACCTTCACCAAAAGAAGTTGGTATTGGAGGAATTGTAAAGGCTTCAGCTAAATTAAAATGGGACAAAGTTGAAGGTGCTAAAGGTTATAAAATTTACTGGAGAGATACTACATCACCAACTTGGGATAATAGTCGTTATGTTGGTGATGTTACCGAATTCACTTTAGGAGGTATTGTAATTGACAATTTCTTCTTTGGAATTGCTGCTGTTGGCAAAGATGGTTATGAGAGTATGGTTGTTTTTCCAAATAAAATAATTAGATAAATATGAAAATCAAAACATTTAGATCTTTCATCCCTGAATTATTTTTAATTGCTTCAGTACTCTATTATTGGGTTTTAACATCTAACCTGTTAAATCCTTTTGCTATTGGATTGTTAGCTATTCTCATTTATCAATTAATTAGTGAAAAATCTACACTAGGAATAATTATTTCTGGCATTGTTATATGTCTTACATTATTTATGGTGTTGGCATTAATTTCAGAATTATCTGATTTTGATGCTGCTACCGAAAATTTCAACCATTTACTGATCTTTGGTTCCTTATACCTTGGATTAACATTAATAATGGCCGTATTTATGCTCTATAAATATTTAAAACTAAAAATTAATTAAAACGTGAAATATACTTTACTCATAATTTTCGCATTTATAGTCTCAACTTCAGAAGCACAATTACTTCAAGGTAAAACGGACTATACAAAACAAGACACACTTAGAGGAAGCATTACTGCTGAGCGTGAATGGTGGGATTTAACCTATTATCATTTAGATATTGAAGTAAAACCAGAAGAAAAATTCATTTCAGGGAAAAACATCGTTCAGTATAGAGTTTTAAAACCGCATCAAGTGATGCAAATAGATTTGCAGTCTCCTATGGAAATCACCAAGGTTACTCAAGATGGTAAAGACTTGAATGTAAAACACGATGGGAATGCGCATTTTATTACACTAAAATTGAATCAAAGTATTGGTGACATTAATACCTTAGAAATTCACTATAAAGGAAAACCAAGAGAAGCTGTACGTGCTCCTTGGGATGGTGGATTCTCATGGACAAAAGACCAAAACGGAAAGCATTTTATTGCAACTTCATGTCAAAGTTTAGGTGCTAGTGTATGGTGGCCAAATAAAGATCATGCTTATGATGAAGTAGATAGTATGCTAATTAGTGTGACGAATCCAAAAGGTCTCACGAATGTGTCTAACGGTCGTCTTAGAAAACTAGAGGAAAATGATAATAACACAATCACATCACATTGGTTTGTAAATAACCCAATTAACAATTATGGAGTGAATGTAAATATTGGTGATTATGTAAATTTTTCTGAAGTTTATGAGGGAGAAAAAGGAAAACTTGATATGGATTATTGGGTTCTAAAAGATAATTTAGAAAAAGCCAAAGAGCATTTTAAGGATGCACCGAAAATGATGAAAGCTTTTGAGCATTGGTTTGGTCCTTATCCGTTTTATGAAGACAGTTTTAAACTCGTTGAAGTCCCTTATTTAGGTATGGAACATCAGAGCTCTGTCACTTATGGTAACCAGTACAAAAAAGGTTATTTAGGTAGAGATTTATCTGGTACAGGTTGGGGTTTAAAGTGGGATTTTATTATTGTCCATGAAGCCGGACATGAATGGTTTGCAAATAACATTACCAATAAAGATGTTGCAGATATGTGGATTCATGAAGGTTTTACAGCGTATTCCGAAAATCTATTTTTAGATTATCATTACGGTAAAGAAGCTTCTGCCGATTATGTGATTGGCACAAGAGCAAATATTCAAAATGACAAACCTTTAATCGGATCTTATAATGTGAATAATAGAGGCTCTAGTGATATGTACTATAAAGGTGCAAATATGCTTCACACCTTACGTCAACTGATTGAAGATGATGAGAAATGGAGACAAATTCTTAGAGGAATAAATTCAGAATTTTACCATCAAACAGTTACTACAAAACAAATCGAAGATTATATAAGTCAACAAACAGGTATAAACTTAACTGCATTTTTTAACCAGTATTTACGGGATGTTAGAATTCCGACCTTTGAATTTAAAATTAAGAATGGCGAACTTATTTATCGCTATACCAACATAGTTGAAGCTTTTGATATGCCAATTCAAATTGAAACTAGCGATGAAACACAATGGATTTTTCCAAAGAGCGAATGGCAAACAGTTCCTTTTTCTGGAACAGAATTAAAAGTGAATAGAGACTTTTATGTGATGTCCAAAAGACTATAATTGTGGAAATTCCTGAATTGCATTTTGAGCGAGACACCGATTTTTATGATTGGTTATTACAAAATCATAATAATTATAAAGCCGCATATCTTATATTTTATAAACTCGAACTAGGGATTCCAACTATGCGTTGGGAAGAAGCTGTGAGAGTAGCCCTATGCTTTGGCTGGATAGACTCAACAGTTAAAAGTTTAGGCAATGGAAAACGCAGACAATATTTTTCTCCTAGAAATCCTAAAAGTTCTTGGAGTGCTCTTAATAAAAAGTATATTTTAGAACTTGAGCCTCAAAAACTGATTCAAGAATCTGGCTATAAAATGATTGAATTAGCCAAGAAAACTGGTAAATGGACAGAAATGGATGCTGTTGAAAATGGTATTATTCCTATTGAGTTACAGAAGGCATTTGATAAAAATATTCGTGCTTACAAAAATTATTTAGGGTTCTCTAAAAGCTATAGAAAAGGCTATTTATCTTGGCTAAATAGTGCTAAACGTGAAGCTACACAGCAAAAAAGAATCGCAGAGATTATTAAACTCTGTGATGCTAATATTAAAAGTCGTGATACATGGTAAAAATCCAAAATTAATTACAACTTTTAACACCTTAACAACTATTTTTTAAATTGTAAAAAATCTTTTCCTTAATTTTAAGCACTACTTAATAAACCTATAAATAATGAAACAATTTTTCTCTCTAGTTATGCTATTCTGCATAACACTAATTTCTGCACAAGAATTTTCAATAGATGTGGTCAAAAATATGGCACCGAGAAATATTGGTCCTGGTGGTATGTCTGGTCGTGTCACTGCTATTGATGTGGTGACTAATAATCCAGATGTGATGTATGTTGGTACAGCTTCTGGTGGTCTTTGGAAATCTAATTCTGGAGGTATAACATGGGAACCTATTTTCGAAAAAGAATTAACCGCATCTATTGGTGCTGTTGAAATTCAACAATCTAATCCAAGCGTTATTTGGGTTGGTACTGGTGAAGGAAATCCTCGTAACTCGCTTAATGGTGGTTATGGTGTTTATAAATCCCTTGATGGCGGAAAGACTTGGGTGGCAATGGGACTTGAAAAGACAAGACATATTCATAGAATTATTGTAGATCCAACAAACCCAGATGTGGTGTATGTTGGTGCTATTGGCTCACCTTGGGGAGAACATCCAGAACGTGGTGTTTTTAAAACCACGGATGGTGGAAAAACTTGGAAGAACATATTATTCGCAAATAATAAAACTGGAGTTGCAGATTTAATAATGGATCCTACAAATCCGAATAAATTAATTGCTGCCATGTGGGAACACAAACGTGATCCTTGGTTCTTTAATTCAGGTGGAGAAGGTTCAGGGTTACATATTACACATGATGGTGGAAAAACTTGGAAAAAAATTACAGAAGACGACGGTTTCCCAAAAGGAAATCTTGGTCGTATTGGAGTTGCTATTGCACCAAACAAACCAAATATTATATATGCTTTAGTGGAAGCAAAGAAAAATGCACTTTACAAAAGTGAAGATGGTGGTTTTAAGTGGAAAATGATAAATAATAAAAGTGATATTGGTAATCGCCCTTTTTATTATTCTGAAATCTATGTAGATCCTCAAAATGAGAATAGAGTGTATTCGGTATTTACTTATGTGAATGTATCTAATGACGGAGGAAAAAACTTTGAACAATTAATGCCTGCTTATGGCGTAAGTAATGGTGTACATCCAGATCATCATGCATGGTGGATTCATCCTACGGATGGGAGTTTTATGATAGATGGAAATGATGGTGGTATGAATATCACTAAAGATGGAGGGAAAACATGGCGTTTTATTGGCAACTTACCAGTAGCACAATTTTATCATATTAATGTAGATAACGAATATCCTTATAATGTATATGGTGGAATGCAAGACAATGGGTCTTGGAGAGGTCCTGCTTATGTTTGGAGAGCTCAAGGCATAAGAAATAGTTATTGGCAAGAAATTAGTTTTGGTGACGGTTTCGATGTGGTACCAGACAAAGATGATTCGCGTTACGGTTGGTCAATGAGTCAACAAGGTTTTGTAAGTCGATACGATTGGCAAAC
>NZ_CAXBGB010000094.1:0-11174 GCF_963975125.1 uncultured Winogradskyella sp.
GCACAATATGTATTTAATGATTTTACAGAAATCTCTGAGGACTACTTAAATACTTTAATAAATAATTAAAATATAGAATGCATTAGTATTCTAATTAAGATATACAAATGAATTTAGATTATATCATACCAGATAACTGGTCAATCTTAGAAGAGGGATTTGATCCAGAACAGGTAAAAGCATCTGAGAGCTTATTCAGTATAGGCAATGGTGCTATGGGACAACGTGCTAATTTCGAAGAAAAATATTCAGGTCCAACATTTCAAGGTAGTTATATTGCAGGAGTTTATTATCCAGATAAAACCAGAGTAGGTTGGTGGAAAAACGGATATCCAGAATATTTTGCTAAAGTTTTAAATGCACCAAATTGGATAGGAATTAATGTTTCCATTAATGGTGAAGCTTTAGATCTTCATACCTGCAAGAAAGTGGAAAACTTTAAAAGAGAACTAAACATGAAAGAAGGTTGGTTGTCTAGAAGTTTTTCGGCAACGCTTCAAAATGATATAGAGATAGAAGTTAATGTAAAGCGTTTTTTAAGCTTAGATATAGACGAATTAGGTGCGATTGATTATTCGGTTAAGGTATTAAATTCTAATGCGACCATTACTTATCAACCCTATATTGATAGTGGTATTACTAATGAAGATACAAATTGGGATGATAAATTCTGGGACACTTTAAGTGTTTCGCAAAAAGACAATAAAGCGTTCATCCAGGCGAAAACCATGAAAACAGATTTTTATACCTGTACATTCATGGAGTCTAAATTATTTAGTAATGGTAATGAAGTTGTTATTCAATCAGAAGTAGAAAAAACATCAACATATATTGCCTTTTCTTATTCGCAAAATGTAAATCAAGGAGAAATATTTTCTATAAATAAATTTGGAGGTTATACCGTAGATAGAAATCATGATAAAGATGATTTAGTAAATGTCGCTACAGCCGTTTTAGATAAAGCTTCAACCACTGGATTTTATAGTTTATTAGAAGCGCAAAAACAAGCTTGGTCCAAAATCTGGGATATGGCAGACATCACTATAGATGGTGATGTAAAAGCACAGCAAGGGATTCGATTTAATATTTTTCACTTAAATCAAACCTACTTAGGAACAGATGCAAGATTAAATATCGGACCTAAAGGGTTTACAGGAGAAAAATATGGCGGAAGTACCTATTGGGATACTGAAGCGTATTGTATTCCATTTTATATGGCAACAAAAGATCAAAGTGTCGCCAGAAATTTATTAGCGTATAGACACAATCATTTACAAAAAGCGATTGAAAATGCTGAAAAATTAGGATTTACTAATGGTGCCGCATTGTATCCAATGGTAACAATGAATGGTGAAGAATGCCATAATGAATGGGAAATCACTTTCGAAGAGATTCATAGAAATGGCGCTATTGCCTTTGCGATTTTTAATTACTATCGTTACACAGGAGATTTTAGTTATATCCCAGAAATGGGACTTGAGGTTTTAATTGGTATTGCTCGTTTTTGGCATCAAAGAGCTACATTCTCAACAGATAAAAATAAGTATGTTATTCTTGGAGTAACAGGACCAAATGAATACGAAAACAACGTCAATAATAATTGGTACACTAATTACATAGCGCAATGGTGTATAAAGTACACAGCAGAGAGTATAGAAAAAGTTGAAGCAGAATACAGTTCAGATTACACACGTGTAATGAACAAAGCCAAATTATCTAAAGCAGAAGTTAATGATTGGTTAAAGGTAGCTAACAACATGTATTTTCCATATTCAGTAAAGCATAATGTTTACTTACAGCAAGATGGCTTCTTAGATAAAGAGTTAATTACAGTTGCAGATTTAGACAAATCGCAACGGCCAATTAACCAAAAATGGTCTTGGGATAGAATTTTGCGTTCACCTTATATAAAGCAAGCAGATACACTTCAAGGCATGTATTTCTTTGAGGATGAATTTACAACAGAAGAGTTAGAGCGTCATTTCAATTTTTACGAGCCGTTTACAGTACACGAAAGCTCATTGTCGCCATGTGTACATAGTATTCAAGCGGCTAAATTAGACCGAATGGAAGAGGCTTATACGTTCTACCTAAGAACATCGCGTTTAGATTTAGACGATTATAATCACGAAGTACACGAAGGTTTGCACATTACATCAATGGCAGGTACATGGATGAGTATTGTAGAAGGTTTTGGAGGTATGCGTATTAAAGATGATACGTTAACGTTTGAACCAAAAATTCCAAAACAATGGGATGCCTATTCGTTTAAAGTCAATTTCAGAAATCAAATATTAAAAGTAATTGTAAATCAAGATAAAACGCATTTTGAGTTAGATGGTAAAAATGATTTACAAATTTCAGTCAATAGTAAATCAATAACTATTTCACCAAATAATTTAGTGACGGTTTAAATAATTGATTACTCTAAATAAAGAACATTAAAAAATTAGAAGTATGAAAAACATATTAAAAACGCTTTCAATATGCGTATTAATTTTTGTGTCATCTTGTAAGGAGAAAACAATTAATGAAGGTGAAACCTCCATTTCAATCGAAACAGTTATCGAGGCAAATGACATAGATAAGGTTGAACCACCACACTGGTGGATTGGCTTTAAAAACCAAAAACTACAGTTATTGGTAAAGCATCCAAATATTGGTGAGGCTACACCAGAAATTTCGCACTCAGGTGTAACTTTAGAAAAATCTCAAAAGGCTGATAGTCCTAATTATCTGTTTTTAGATTTAGTGATTTCGGAGTCTGCCAAAGCAGGTAAATTCAATATAATATTTAAGCAAGAAAAAGGCAGTGAATTAGTAGAAACTTATGAATTAAAATCTCGTAAAACCGCTTCAACAGACTTTATAGGTTTTAATAGCTCTGATGTAATTTATCTAATTACACCAGATCGATTTTCTAATGGAAATCCTTCTAACGACATCATTTTAAATCCTGTTGAAGACAATAGAGAAGCGAGTACAGAAGTGACATCGCTACTTGAAAACTCAATAAATAGAAATCAAGATTATGCAAGACATGGAGGTGATATTAATGGTATCACTAACCATTTAGATTATATCGATGACATGGGCTTTACAGCTATTTGGCCTGGCCCAATGCTAATCAATGATATGCCTAAAGGATCGTATCATGGTTATGCTATTACAGATTATTATAAAGTAGATCCTAGGTTTGGTACTACTGAAGAATATATTGATTTAGCTAATAAGGCAAAGAGCCGAAATATAAAGCTTATAATGGATCAAGTGGCTAATCATTGTGGCCTAAAACACTGGTGGATGAGAGATTTGCCTTTTAAAGATTGGATAAATTTTCAAGAAAACTATGAGAAAAACATAGACAATTGGACATCGGAAGTCACTATTTATTCAAATCACAAACGTACGACAAACCAAGATATTTATGCTTCAAAAAAAGATTATGAAGGTATGGCAGATGGTTGGTTTGTATCGGATATGCCAGATTTAAATCAGCGCAATCCATTTATGGCAAATTATATTATTCAGAATAGTATTTGGTGGATTGAGACATTAGATTTAGGAGGAATACGACAAGACACCTATCCGTATCCAGATAAGGATTTTATGAACGATTGGACAGGTGCTATTATGGAAGAGTATCCTAATTTTAATATTGTTGGTGAAGAATGGAGTTACAATCCGCTATTAGTCGCTTATTGGCAAAAAGGAAATGTAAACAAAGATGGTTATAAATCTAATCTGAGATCTACTATGGATTTTCCGATGCAAAAGCATATTGTAGATGCATTAAACGAAGGTGAGTCTTGGGATAAAGGTTTGGTGAAAATATACGAAGGATTGGCTAATGATTTTGCTTACGTCACACCAAAAGATATTATGATATTTCCAGATAATCATGATATGAGTAGAATCTTTACTCAACTAAAAGGGGATGTTGAGAACACAAAAATGGCATTGAGTTACTTATTAATGTTACCAAGAATTCCTCAGATTTATTATGGTACCGAAATATTAATGGACGATTTTGCAAACCCAGGCGACCATGGCTTAATCCGCACCGATTTTCCAGGAGGTTGGGAAGGAGATGCTGTGAATGTTTTTACAGGAGAAGGTTTAACAGCGGCACAAAAAGATATGCAATCATTTCTTAAAAAAGTATTGCGCTTCAGAAAGACAAGTGAGGCTATTCACGATGGGGAAACAAAACATTTCGCACCATTAATGGGAACTTACTTTTTATATCGTACCAAAGGAGAGGAAACAGTTGTACATATCATTAACAAAAATGAAGACCCAATTGAGATAGATTTAAAATACTATGAAGAAATGGGGTTAACTGGTAAAACATTAAAGAATGTGATTACAGGTGAAAACATGGTTTGGGGCGACAGTATTAATCTGAGTAAGAAAGGAAGCCTAATACTCACAACTAAATTATGATAATTCTAAGACCTCACAGGTTTTCAAAACCTGTAAGGGTTAAATAACCTAATGCAATAAATCTTGCGAGGTTTCAAAAACCTTGTAGGTATTAAAACTTAAAATGAAGCAAGTAATTCTATTAATAGTATTTATACTTTCAGCAGTTTCAATCACTGCACAAAACACTGAGCGTACTTACGAAACTTTTGCTTGGGTAGATACTGGTGTACCAAGTGTTAAAGTGAACGATGGTATTTATATTTTTTTGTCTTATTCCACAGAAGTAATTGAAACTACATTCGTGCCAAATGATGAGGAGTTAGACCTAAATTCTCATGCTGTAATTAAAAAGCCAAATTTCTCAAATTTTGATGTTACTGAAAGGGCAAAAGACGTACTAATAAAAACAAATGGGATTGAAATAGTAATAACAAAAAGCCCATTTCAAATTTCATACTATTATAAAGACAAATTTATCATTTCCGAAAAAGCAGGTTATGTAAAGAACGATGGCTTAGAAACTATTCAATTCAACCTAACTAAGGACGAAGTTTTATATGGTGGTGGAGCAAGATCTTTAGGGATGAATCGTCGTGGAAATAAATTACAACTCTACAACCGAGCACATTACGGATACGAAACTAGAAGTGAATTAATGAACTACACGATGCCAATTGTATTATCATCAAAACAGTATATGCTACATTTCGATAATGCACCAATTGGCTTTTTAGACTTAGATAGTAATGGAGATAATACCTTAAGATATGAAACAATTTCTGGTCGCAAAACCTATCAAGTCATTGTTGGTGAATCTTGGTATAATATTATAGATAATTATACAGATTTAACAGGAAAACAACCGATGCTACCACGTTGGGCTTTAGGTAATTTCTCTAGTCGATTTGGGTACCATTCTCAAGAAGAAGTCGAAATGACCATCGCTAAATTTAAAGAAGAAGAAATTCCTGTTGATGCAATTATCCTCGATTTATATTGGTTTGGGAAAGAATTAAAAGGCACTATGGGAAATCTTGAAGTCTTTAGAGATTCCTTTCCAGATTTTGAAGGCATGATAAAACGCTTAAATGGTAAAGGAGTAAAAACCATAACTATTACAGAACCTTTCATTTTAACCACATCTAAAAAATGGGATGAAGCAGTAGAGAAAGATATTCTAGCAAAAGATTCCATCGGAAATCCTGCCAGATACGATTTTTATTTTGGCAACACAGGTATCGTAGATATCTATAAACCAGAAGGTGAACAATGGTTTTGGAACATCTATAAAGATTTAGCTAATAAAGGAGTCGCAGGCATTTGGGGCGATTTAGGAGAACCAGAAGTTCATCCAAGTTGGGTGCAACATCATACAGGTAGCGCTGATGAAGTTCATAATATTTACGGACATGATTGGGCTAGATTAATTTATGAAGGCTACAAACGAGATTTCCCAGATACAAGACCATTCATTTTAATGCGAGCAGGCTATTCTGGTTCTCAACGTTATGGAATGATTCCATGGTCTGGTGATGTCAACAGAACTTGGGGAGGATTACAATCTCAACCTGAAATTGCACTACAAATGGGAATGCAAGGTTTAGCTTATATGCATAGTGACTTAGGTGGGTTTGCAGGTGCAAACTTAGATGATGAATTGTATGTGCGTTGGTTACAATATGGAGTATTCAATCCAATATTTAGACCACATGCACAAGAAGATGTACCGAGTGAACCTGTTTTTAGGAGTGAAAAAGCAAAAACCTTAGCTAAGGAAGCCATAGAATTACGTTACAAATTGCTACCATATAATTATAACTTGGTGTATGAAAATAACCAATTTGGGAAACCATTGATGCGACCACTATTCTTCGAAGAACCAAATAATATAGAGTTATTCAATTATTCAAATACCTATTTATGGGGAAATGATATTTTGGTATCACCTGTTTTAGAAGCAGGTAAAACAGAACAAGAGGTTTACTTTCCAAAAAATAATGTTTGGTTCGATTTTTATACAGATGAAAAAATAGAAGGAGGGCAAACTAAAACAGTTCAGTTAAAAGAGAATTCAATACCAACTTATGTGAGAGCAGGTGCGTTTATTCCTATGGCAAAACCAATGCAAAGCACAAATGATTATGATAACAATACTTTAGAATTACAATATTATTTTGATAGGTCAGCACCTAATAATCAACGCAAAATTTATAACGATGATGGGAAAGGGATTCTTAACATAAATCACAGAGTTTATGAGGTCTTAGAATTTAAGTCTGAGTATAAAGGTATGAACCTTCAATTTGAATTTTATGAAGGTAAAGATCCAAAATTCAAAATGTCAGATAAAGTTATTGAACTTATTATTCATAACATTCAAAAAGAACCAAAATATATTAAGGTTGATGGAATAAAAGTTGCAATTAATTGGAATTCGAAAACAAGAACCTTAAATATTCCTTTAAACTGGAAAGCATCAACAGAAAAAGAAATCAAAATAAAACTTAAAAGATAATCCAATGAACACAAAATTTCAAGCTTGTTTAGTACTTGTTTTTACCTTGTTCATGGGATGTAAAAACGAGGTAAAAGAAACACTTAAAACTCAAGAAGTTAAAACAGAAATGAAGAAAAAGGAAGTCGTTTATCAAGTATTTACAAGACTTTTCGGAAATATAAATACAACCAATAAGCCTTGGGGAACTATAGAAGAAAATGGAGTAGGGAAGTTCAACGATTTTACAGATAAAGCTTTAAGTGAAATCAAAGATTTAGGTGTCACGCATATTTGGTACACAGGAGTTCCGCATCACGATGTAATTACGGATTATACAAAATATGGTATTTCTAACGACGATCCAGATATTGTGAAAGGTCGTGCAGGTTCACCTTATGCAGTTAAAGACTATTATAATGTGAATCCAGATTTAGCTGAAAATGTTGAGAATCGTTTACAAGAATTTGAAGCATTAATTGAACGCTCGCACAAAGCAGGTTTAAAAGTGATTATAGATATTGTGCCAAACCATGTGGCTCGTAATTATCAAAGTTTATCTAACCCAGAAGGCACTACTGACTTTGGAGCCGAAGATGATAAAACAAAAACGTACGATGTAAATAATAACTTCTACTACAATCCAGGTGAAGCGTTTAAAGTGCCAGAATGGAAACACGGTTACCAACCTTTAGGTGGAGAAAAACATAAATTAGCAGATAGTAAATTTGAAGAAGTGCCAGCAAAATGGACAGGTAATGGATCGCGTGCCTCACAACCAGACATAAATGATTGGTACGAAACCGTAAAAGTAAATTATGGAGTCAGTCCTAATGGCAGAAAAGATTTTGATGAATTACCAGAAGGTTTCGATAATAAAGATTATAAAAAACACTTTAAGTTTTGGGAAGATAAAACCGTGCCAAGTTCTTGGAAAAAATTTAAAGATATTGCTTTGTACTGGACTGCAAAAGGTGTTGATGGTTTCCGTTATGATATGGCAGAAATGGTGCCAGTAGAGTTTTGGAGTTATATGAATTCACACATTAAAATGAAAAATCCAGATACTTTTTTATTAGCTGAGGTTTATAACCCGAGCTTATACAGAGACTATATCAGAAAAGGCAAAATGGATTATCTCTATGACAAAGTTCAGTTGTACGATACATTAAAACACGTTATGCAAGGACATGGAAAAACCGACAATGTGCCTCCAATTTTTGCAGACTTATCAGATATTGAGCATAACATGCTTCACTTTCTAGAAAACCATGATGAGCAACGCATTGCTAGTCCAGATTTTGCTGGTAGTGCTGAAAAAGGAAAGCCAGCAATGGTAGTTTCAGCTACTTCAACAACGGCACCAACAATGATTTATTTCGGACAAGAATTTGGAGAATCTGGAGCAGAAGATTTAGGGTTTGGTGACCCAACTAGAACTTCGATTTTCGATTATGGTTCTGTGCCAAGTATGGTACGTTGGGTAAATGATAAAAACTTTGATGGAGGTCAATCTACCGAAGCAGAAAAAAGCCTTCGTGATTTTTACAAACGTCTTTTAAACTTCACCATTAATAGTTCTGCTTTAGCAGGAAATTATCAAGATATTCATGCTTATAACCATCAAGACACAGAATGGTATAATGATAAAGTATTGTCTTTTGTACGTTGGAGTGATGATGAGCAATTGATTGTTATTTCAAATTTTAATTCAGAAAACACCTATGGCTTTGAGTTGCAATTACCAAAAGATTTGGTTAACACATTGAATCTTAAAGATGGCGAATACCAAATAAAAGATAAATTATATGAAACCTATTCGTCGATTTTAAAAGTTGAAAGCGGGAAAGCTCAAGTGCGAATCGATATAAAACCTTTAGAATCATTTATTCTTAAAATCAAGTAACACATGAAAAATATAATCATTCTAATTTGTGCAAGTTTTATGATATTAAGCTGTAAAAACAAACCAAATTCAGAAGCAGTCGAGGCAAGTAGTGTTGAAGCTTCAATGTCTAAGGCACCTTTTGTTTGGGAAGCTGCGAATCTTTATTTCTTACTAACGGATCGCTTCAATAATGGTGATACTTCTAATGATGTTAATTTCGACCGAACTAAAAAAACGGGAAAACTTCGAGGTTTTAAAGGAGGAGATATAAAAGGAATTACTCAAAAAGTAAAAGAAGGGTATTTTACAGATTTAGGTATTAATGCTATTTGGATGACACCTATTGTAGAGCAAATTCATGGAGGAACAGATGAAGGAACAGGAGTCTCTTATGGTTTTCATGGGTACTGGGCGAAAGATTGGACACGTATAGATCCTAATTACGGCACTAAAGAAGATTTGCACGAGCTGGTGAGGGAAGCACACTCAAGAGGAATTAGAATTGTATTAGATGCAGTTATTAATCATACTGGTCCTGTGACTGAAAAAGATCCGGTTTGGCCAGATAGTTGGGTGCGTACAGATAAACAATGTACTTATGATAATTACGAAAACACTGTAAGTTGCACACTTGTTGCTAATTTACCAGATATTAAAACAGAGAGCAACGAAAATGTAGAGTTGCCACCACAATTAGTAGAAAAATGGAAAACAGAAGGGCGTTATGAGCAAGAAGTTACAGAACTAGATGCGTTTTTTGACCGAACTGGGTATCCAAGAGCACCACGATTTTATATCATTAAATGGTTAACTGATTATATTACGGAATTCGGTGTCGATGGTTACAGAGCTGATACTGTAAAGCATACAGAAGAATACGTTTGGGAAGAATTTAAAACAGAATGCGATTTTGCATTTACTGAATTTAAAAAGAACAACCCAGAAAATGTATTAGATGATAACGATTTTTACATCGTAGGTGAAGTTTATAATTATGGAGTAAGCACTGGTCAATTTTATGATTTTGGAGATAAAAAAGTAAACTACTTCAATCCTCCAAGTTTTCATAGTCTCGTTAATTTCGAATTTAAGTACAATTCAAAAGATATGGCTTATGAAGAATTGTTTAAACACTATTCTAAAGTTTTACAAGGAGATTTGAAAGGCTTCGGAACACTCAATTATTTAAGTTCGCACGATGATGGCAGTCCTTTTGATGCTATTAGGAAAAAACCATTTGAAACAGCGAATAAGTTATTATTATCACCAGGAACTTCGCAGGTTTATTACGGTGACGAAGTAGCACGAATTCTAAAAGTTGAAGGAGCTAAAGGTGATGCTAATTTAAGATCATTTATGAATTGGGACTCGATTGCAAAACGACCAAAAACCAAAGAAGTCTTAACACATTGGCAAAAACTTGGAAAGTATAGAGCGCACCATCCAGCAGTTGGCGCAGGTGTACATCAAATGATTACTGCTGAACCCTATTATTTTTACAGGAGTTACCAAAAAGGGGATTACAAAGATTTAGTGGTTGTTGGTATCGATGTTCACAAAGGGCCAAAGTCAATAGATGTTTCTAAAATGTTTAAAGATGGGGACATGATTCGAGATGCTTATTCTAATCAAATCGTTAGTGTTGAAAAAGGGCGTGTTACCATTGATTCAAATTTTGATTTAGTCTTGCTTGAGAAATTTCAAGTAACATCAAAACTTGAACTAGAATAAATTAATGATTCAAATCCCTGTAAGATTTCTAAAACCTTGCAGGCAAAAACGTTATCATACAAATGAAAAACATTATAGCTATTATCTGCTTTGCAAGCTTATTTGCTTGTAACAAAATTGATAAAACTCAATTAGAAATCACTTCGCCAAACTCAAGCATAGAAGTCAACTTTAATCTTGATAAAGAAGGTAAGCCCTTTTATAAAGTTGAATTTAATAATAAAGTTGTGGTTGATACTTCATATTTAGGTTTCGAGTTTAAAGACGCACCAGCTTTTAATAAGAACTTCATTATAAAAAACACCACAACAAATACAGTTAACGAAACATGGCAAATGCCTTGGGGCGAACAGTTAGATGTAGTTAACAATTATAATGAGCTAAGAGTTGAGCTTCAAGAAAAAACATCTCCAGAACGATTCCTTAATATTGTATTTAAAGTCTATGACGATGGTTTAGGTTTTAGATATGAATTCCCTGAACAAACTAAATTTAAAGGTGATGTTTTAATTAAGGAAGAACATACAGAATTTAACCTTACTGAAGATTACAAAACCTTTTGGGTTCCTGGAGATTGGGATATCTATGAGCACTTATATAGTACAACTAAGCTTTCAGAAATTGATGCTGTTG
>NZ_CAXBGB010000095.1:0-10954 GCF_963975125.1 uncultured Winogradskyella sp.
ATCATATAATAGCATTTTTAACAAAGATAACACATATCTAAGTTAGAACTTAGCTTATAATAACCAAAATGGTAAACAAAGAGAAAGTATATCACAAACAAATTATATGCAACTAACTCACCTGCTAAACGCAGTTCGGCTTTGAGAACGAAGATACAAAAAGTGTAAGATAATGAGCTTTAGTTTCGCGCGTCCACGCGAGACTGAAGTTTATTAGCCGACACGCTTGGCGAATTTTTTTTTAAAATTTGATAAGTGAGCCACTTTATTGGATCGAGAGTTCGATGAGTCGAATCAAATTACTTTTAGCAACCGATGGCTTACGATTTTCCTCGATGGGCAGTTAAAAGTTGAAGATTCTAAATAAGCCTTAATGCAATTTGGTTTAGCTGGTGAGATGGAGGCCATTTTTGTCAGTTTTTCGCTGAATGTATTCCATCGGATTTGTATATGGAAAGTTGCGGGTTTGCGTGCGAGGATTTTCCGAAGGAAAATCAGACGTAGCAAACGTGCAACGACCTTTTGATTAAGCTAAAATAAGCAATTTTTTATATACGTTGTTACCTCTAGTTATTACTTTTTAGTTCTTGGTTTTGTACAATTCAATTCGGTATGAGTTAATTCCGATTGCTTTTCATTCCACAATTTTTTCAATTCCGATTGAGTAAACAATTCCGAAAGTAGCTCAATTCACGCACAGTTCGGTTTTCATTTACTTTCTAAATTCCGCAAACAAACTAAAAAGTCAGCAGCTAGAAATTCACGTTTGAGTGATAATTCTGCAACTGGCTAAAGTCAAATTTTGAGTGATAAATTTAGCGTTTTATTCGGCTTTAATTCCGCGATTTTCAATTCAGATTTTTTCAGATTTGAGTGAGCTGCGTAATTAGAGGTAACTACTGACCTCTATAATTCTATTTAACAGCATCCATAAATAAATGAGGCAAGACATAACATATACAAAGGTCATAAATCTTGATGCTATCAGTTAAAGGTATAATAAACCTATTTTTTATAATATTTATGTACATAAGTTAGTCTCTAATGACACGAATCGTTTTTATTTTCTCATCTGTCTTTATTGGTTTTGTCCTTTTTTGCTAGCTCTTTTTAGAAGTATATCAGTTCTGCAACGTTCTAGAGAAAATGATAAGTTTGTTAAAAGAGGTATATTACTAACTAGAAAATTGAAGATTTACAAATGAGTTGGTAGTTAATTGGTTAGTTTTTTATGTTTTGGTTGTCTATAACAAAAGCTTGTAAAATGTTACTGTCTATAAAGAAAATAGTGCTTTTGCATATTTAGTAATGACTATTTTATTTGCACATGAAGGTTATAGTGTTGAGTAGATTGGGACTATGAATATAGAAAAGTTCGTAAAATATAATGTAGAAAAATATAGATTATTTGATACTATTTTTAGGGCTTTTAGATGAACGTTTTAATAAACAAGCTAAGTAGTGTTTCGTTTGGTATATCAACAATATAGGTTTCCTAATTTATGTGAAGGTGTTTAATTTTTTAGTAGAATAATTACTCTTTAAACATACTGTCCATAATTGTCTTTAAACCTTTAAAAGCAAGGTATATAGCTAGAATACAGAGTATTGAAGCCACAATAAGAATTGGGATGTATAACGGTTTTTCAGGATTGCTTAATCCAACATAGATAAGCGTTGGACCTACAAACATCAATACCAAAGTCAATCCCATAGTTTTAATCCCTTTTACTAGAAGATCTTTGTCGGTTCGTTTAGTTTCCGTTTCCATGCTTATAATTTTGAATTGCTGTTCTAACGTTTTTGTATTTCTCTAATAAAGGTTGCGCTTCTTCGAAACTAATACCTAATTCTTTTGAAAGCATTTTGATGCCTCTGTCCACCAATTTATCATTACTTAATTGCATATCTACCATCTTATTCCCTTTTACTTTGCCTAACTGAATCATAGCTGTTGTTGTAATCATATTAAGGACGAGTTTTTGAGCTGTACCAGCCTTCATTCTTGAGCTTCCTGTAAGGAATTCTGGACCCACTATAACTTCAATCGGAAATTTTGACGTTAGTGATAACGGACTACTTTTATTGCAAGTAATACAACCAGTTACTATATTTTGCTCACTACATATTTTTAAAGCATGGATAACATAAGGTGTTGTGCCAGAAGCAGCAATGCCAACAACGACATCATTTTTTGAAATATTAAAAGCTTGTAAATCTTTCCAGCCTTGCGTAGTGGAATCTTCGGCAAATTCTACAGCGCTTCTAATGGCTGAATCACCACCAGCAATCAAACCTATAACAACATCATGAGAGACACCAAAGGTCGGTGGGCATTCAGAAGCATCTAGAATACCTAGGCGCCCACTTGTACCGGCACCTATATAAAATAATCGACCTCCGTTTTTTAATTTAATTACTATTTGTTCTATGAGTGATTCTATTTGTGGCAGTGCTTTTTCTACTGCTAAAGGAACCGTTTTATCCTCATTATTGAGATTAGTAATAATCTCATTAATAGACATGTTTTCGAGATTATTGTATTGAGAATCTTGCTCTGTAGTCTTAGTAAATAACATGTTTAAAGGTAATAAATAATTTTGACAGATGTGCTACTTTAGTGGTAGAAACGATGTCCTTAGACGCTAATACTTGAGATTTTATGATTTGTATATCTAAATGAAAAGACTAAAATAATTTATTCAATCGTGTAAACAACTTCATCTACCTCTGAGAGTCTAAAATACCCAAAAGGATAATTATCTGGGTTAGATTCATTAGTGCAATTTCCCCTAACAGTAGCAGGTTGTGTTTCGAAAGGGCCACTACCTTCAGCGCTGCCTTGCTGTAATAAAACATACATAAACTCATAAAAACGTTCAGAAACTCCATAGTTTCTAATGGTAACCTCATCTCCAGACTCCAAATCCTCTTCTGTGTAAAACCCAAATATTTGATTACCATTAGTGAATTCGTCGTTGTAAACTTCTAAGGTTGGAATTACAGGTACATCACTAATAAACTCAAAGAAATAATAATTTTCTTCATTTGCTGGATCTGTATAAAATACTTTTAGTTCTATATCCTCTCCTGTAAAACCACCTTCATTATTCTGTTCTATAAAATCTATTGACGGTACTGATTTTAATGTTTCTGTTGCAGTATATAAATCTCCTGCATAATTAATAGTTAGTGTATATGTTTCGTCAATGACGGGAATAAAAGTGTTATTTATATATATCCCAGTATTGCCATATTCAATGAAATTAAAGATGTTACTGTTGGTGTCAGAAATTTGAATATTAGCACTATTTGCTGGAGGGGTTGTTTCATTAAAGAATGGTGCAGATAGTGAAAGTTTTATACTTTGTTCATTTCCAGCTGTGTTTTTCAACCAATTAATAGATGCTTCTATAACTAATCGAGGTTCTGCTTCATTGAGGTTTATATCTACTACATCTTCACAATTATAACAAAGACAAAATAAAACAGCGATGTATATTATTTTTTTCATGAGTTAAAATTTAAAATTATATGAAACTGATGGCACTATACCAAAAATTGCAAGTCTAACAGCTTCATTAGTACCAGTTATTCTATTTTCTCTGAAAGATATACTAGCAGCATTCCTTCGGTTATAAACATTATAAATTCCAAAAACCCATTCACCTATAAACTTCTTAGAACTATCAGGATTAGGATTGTAATTTACTGCTAAATCTAAACGATGATATGACGGTAACCTACCTGAATTACGAGCTTCGAAACTCGGAATAACAATACTATTATATTGATATTGTCCATTAGGAAAAGTCGCTGGTTGGCCTGTTTGAACTAGAAAATTAGAACTAAAAGACCATTTTGTATTTAGTTTGTAACTACCAGTTAAAGAAATATCATGGGTTTTATCAAAAGCAGTATTGTACCATTCGCTATTATTGATTCCTGTTTCTGTCGCTATTCTTCCAGGTGTTCTTTGTTCTGATTTTGACAATGTATATGCGAACCAACCTTTTAATTTACCTTCATTTTTTCTTAAAAGGATTTCTAATCCGTAGGCTCTAGCTTCACCATTTAATATGACTTGTTCAATAGCATTGTTAGCTATTAAATTAGCACCATTTATATAATCGATTCGATTCTTAATGGTTTTAAAAAAACTTTCGATTTCTAAAGAGAATTTATTGTTTTTCAAAGTTTTAAAATAACCTAATGCAACCTGGTCTAAAAGTTGTGGCTTTACATATTTTCCGCTTGGAGTCCATACATCTAGAGGAGTTGGTGAGCTTGTATTAGAAAGTAAATGCAAGTATTGACTCATACGATTGTAGCTTGCCTTTATTGAAGTATTATCATTGAGTTGATACGCAATAGCTAATCTAGGCTCTATATTGGCAAAAGATTTAATAACATCTTTTTTACTGTAGTTTTGGGTACTTATAGGATTGGCTTTTTCATAGATACCAAGATCTTCATTAAATAGTACAGGATTGTTATTTTCGTATATATTTATTTCGTCTTGTCCTAAACGAAGAAATGTGCTAAAACGCATGCCATAACCCACTGACAATTTATTACTTAATTTATGTTCTGCATCAATATAAACAGCATTTTCAAATGCATATTTATCAATGAGTTTAAAAGGGTTAATACCAGAACTTTCGGTTGTAGGATTAATTTCACCTGGATTAAATTTATAATAGATACTATTTAAACCATATTCTAGCCTGAAACTATTACTGATATAATGCTTAAAATCGTATTTAATATTAAAATTCCTAATTCCAGATTCCCAATCAAATTCTACAAAATCTAATTTAAGTCCATAATAGTAACCCGAATATATTAACGATAAATTAGAAAAGAGTTTATCTGAGAATAAATGATTCCATCTAAAATTCACAACCGCGTTTCCATAGGTGTTTTCGAAACTATCGGCTAATTCAAATACGTCTCGACCAAAATAGGCAGAGAGGAAAACACTATTATTGTTATTTAGTCTATAGCTCAGTTTGGTGTTAAGGTCATAGAAATATGCCACATTGTCTAAATCGAAAAGTGGTAAGAATAGATGTGCATAGCTACTCCGACCGGCTAACAGAAATGAACTCTTGTCTTTTTTTATAGGACCTTCAGCCAGAAGACGGCTAGAAATTAACCCAATACCACCATTCATATGAAACTCATTGCTGTTTCCTTCTTTTTGATAAATATCTAGTACTGAAGAAGCACGCCCACCATATTTTGCAGGAATACCACCTTTGTATAATTTAATATCCTTAATAGCATCAGGATTAAATACAGAAAAGAAACCAAATAAATGCGAAGAGTTAAAAATAGTTGCTTCATCTAAAAGAATAAGATTCTGATCTGCTGCACCACCTCTTACATTAAAGCCAGATGAACTTTCACCTGCATTTGTTACACCAGGAAGTAGTGTGATTGATTTAATAATGTCAACTTCACCTAAAATCACAGGCATATTTTTTATCGTTTTAATAGATAAAGCGTTGACGCTCATTTGTGGGTTTTTAATGTTTAGTTTTTCAACATCTTCAGTTATCACAACTTCGTTAAGGTTTTCTATAGATTCTATTAGCTTAAAATTCTTTGATAAATCCGAATTCAACTCTATAGTTTCTAAAATCGTAGTATAGCCTAAATAACTAATCTGAATTTTATACGCTCCATAAGGTAAGGTAATAGAGTAGAAGCCATATTCATTAGTCATAGTACCAGATTGTAAATTTGGGACTATAATATTAACGCCAATAAGTGTTTCATTACTTTGGCTATCAGTTATGGTTCCACTTAGCGTAAATTTTTCTTGTGCTTTAAGAAGCAAAGAAGAACATAATAAAAAAAAGATTAGAATTCTTTTAATATGCATTATCATAAATTATAAATAATTTTCTGATTGATGATTTTAGATATAGACATTTCAAAAATAGAAAAGGTTGTCTAGTTACTCAAAATTAAATTAAAAGAATAAAAAAAGCTTCTTTATAGAAGCTTTTAACATAACCTAATCCTTGTCTTTATTAATTTAAAATAGTATTTAATAAAGTACTAGGTCGCATTGCATTACAAGCTAAAGTTTCAGTAGGTAAGTAGTAGCCCTCTATATTAACAGCAGCTCCCTGACAATCTATAAGTTCTTTAATAATCGCTTCTTCATTAGAAGATAAGGCATTAAAAACACTTGTAAACTCAGATTTTAAATCTGCATCGTTATTTTGATTTGCCAATGCTTCTGCCCAATAAAGCGCTAAGTAAAAATGACTACCTCTATTGTCTAGTTCATTCACTTTTCGAGAAGGGCCTTTTTTATTTTCTAATAATTTATCTGAAGCATCATCTAAAGTTTCTCCTAAAATTTTTGCTTTCTCGTTACTGTTAACTTTTGCAAAATGCTCAAGAGAAACTGCTAATGCTAAAAATTCACCTAATGAATCCCAGCGCAAATGATTTTCTCCAACAAATTGCTGAACGTGTTTTGGTGCAGAACCACCAGCTCCTGTTTCAAATAAACCACCACCATTCATTAACGGAACAATAGACAACATTTTAGCACTTGTACCAACTTCTAATATTGGGAATAAATCGGTTAGGTAATCTCTCAATACGTTTCCTGTAACAGAGATAGTGTCTTTTCCAATCTTAATACGTTCTAATGTAAAATTAGTCGCTTCGATAGGTGATAAAATTCTGATATCTAACCCAGAAGTATTATAATTAGGGAGGTATTGATTTACCTTTTTTATCAATTCTACATCATGAGCTCTTTTTTCATCTAACCAGAATACTGCTGGAGTTTGTGAAGCTCTTGCTCTTGTTACGGTTAGTTTAATCCAATCTTGAATAGGTGCATCTTTAACCTGGCACATTCTCCAGATATCTCCAGCTTCAACATTATGACTTGTTAAAATCGTATTTGTAGTATCAATAATTTCAACTTTACCGTTTAATGAAATTTCGAAAGTTTTATCATGAGACCCATATTCTTCAGCCTTTTGAGCCATAAGTCCAACGTTAGGAACGGTTCCCATTGTTGTTGGATCAAATGCTCCATGTTTTTTACAAAAATCTATCGTAGCAATATAAACACCAGCATAACTACTATCAGGTATTATCGCTTTAGTATCTTGTTGTTTTCCTTCTGCATTCCACATTTTACCAGATGTTCTAATCATTGCAGGCATTGACGCATCTATAATGACATCACTTGGTACGTGAAGGTTCGTAATTCCTTTATCAGAATTTACCATGGCTAAATCAGATCCGTTCTCAAAAGCCGTTTTTATATCTGCTTTAATCTCATCTCTTTTTGCCTGTGGTAGTTCTTCTATGTTTTCAAGTAGATTACCAAATCCATTATTTAGATCAACACCTATTTCTTTAAAAGTTGTAGCATGTTTTTCGAATAAGGATTTAAAATATGTCTTAACAGCATAACCGAAAATTATTGGGTCAGAAACTTTCATCATCGTGGCCTTCATATGCAAGGACATTAAAACACCTTGTGCTTTGGCATCTTCCATTTCTAATTCTAAGAAACTTAATAATGCTTTTTTACTCATAATTGTAGCATCAATTATTTCGCCACTGAGTAAACCTAAGTTGTCTTTTAATAGTGTTTGAGTACCAGATGCATCTGTATGAACTATTTTTACATTTGTGGCATTAGCAATAGTTAAAGACTTTTCATTATGTGCAAAATCTCCATGAGACATTGTTGCGACATGAGTTTTAGAATCTGATGACCAAGCTCCCATGCTATGCGGATTTTTTCTGGCATAATTTTTAACGGCTTTTGGAGCTCGTCGGTCTGAATTTCCTTCTCTTAAAACAGGGTTTACAGCACTACCCTTAATTTTATCGTAACGTAATTTGATTTCTTTTTCTGTAGCGCTTTTTGGATCATCTGGATAATTTGGAAGTTGAAACCCTTTTGCTTGTAACTCTTCTATAGCGTCCTTAAGTTGTGGAATAGATGCACTAATATTTGGAAGTTTTATAATATTAGCTTCTGGTTTTTTTACTAATTCACCAAGTTCAGCTAAGGCATCAACAACTTTTTGATCTTCTGTTAAAAAATCTGGAAATGTTGCTAAAACTCTAGCAGCTAATGAGATATCTTTAGTTTCTATGGTAATGTCTGAAGACTTTGTAAACGCTTTAACAATTGGTAAAAATGAACGGGTTGCTAAGGCTGGTGCTTCGTCGGTTTTTGTGTAAACAATCTTTGCTGTCTTTGTCATAGGGCGTAAAATAATTGGATTGAATAGTAGCTTATTTTTAAGCTGAGCAAATATACAAAAATGATATTATTTTGCTAGTATTAGATTAACAGTAAACAGTTATATATTTTATTAAATGACAATAAAACGAACATAATTAAAGTGTTATTTTATTCTAATATTAAATGAACTAAGTAGCCCAAAACAGTTGTCTTTTGAAAAAACGCATTTTTAATTTGATTGCTTGAAGGGTTGATAGAGAAATTATAGGCTGTAGAGAAGTCTGCATTTTCGAGATTAGTAATATCAAAAATCGCGCCCTTTAAATTGCAGTTTAAAAAAAAAGTGTTTTTAGCTTTTTGTTTCTGTAAAATCAACCTAATTAATTTTACAATTTAAAAATTTAGTACCGTTAATTTTTAATCGATTGAAGGAACTTAAGTTTAAAGAGCAATTAGTAAAACTAAAAGCGAGTAAGAAATCGTTACAGTTTTGAAATAATACACCAACTAATTTGCAATCCTTAAAACTAACATCATTAAAAGTTGTATGCATTACATTAATATTACTAAGGTTACAATCGATGAATTTACATTCTAAAAAGAAACTATTAGAGAGATCTGAATTCTCAAAATTACAATTTGTAAATATGCAATCAATATATTCTCCTTTAGAGAGTATATCTTTTGTGTAATTCTGACTTTTAAAATTTTGATTGTCTATTAGTGGAAGGTTCATACAACAAGAATACGATTTAAATTTAGTAGAACACAAAAAGCCATATCACTACAGTAAAACTGCTCTGACATGGCTTCTTTTTGAAACATTACTTACGTGACCTATTTAGTTTTCACTAACTCAGCTGTATGGTTTGCACCATCATCTTTTTCAGTTCAAGCTTTTTTGCTTCAATGAAACGTTTCATATCTTTCAAAATGTATTGACTTGATACTACTAAGTTTCTTAAGTTTGTTTTTTTTGATGTTTTTTCTTTATCATTCACTTGCGTGTTTAATACTTTCAAAAACATTGCTCATCCTTTTCATGTGCACTTTCGATTCCATTACTTCTTCTAAGCTTTTCACTTTATACTTACAACCTACAATGCATGTTATAAGTATTTGGTTTCATGATTAACTTCCCAACACTTGCTTACACAAGCGGTTCGCCAACCTCAAAAAACAATCTCATTAAATAAAGAACGTTACTCTATCAACAATTTAACATAAATTCAAAATTACTTTTAAAACCAAACCAGGTTTGTTGTTAATTGTTTAGCTAAAGTAAGTTACATTTACTAAAAAACAATTTTTTTAACTGTTTAGATATAAACATCTTATAAACCGTAGTTATTAACAAAAGTTCATAAACTAAAAAAAGCTCTCAAATTTGAGAGCTTTTTAATAGTTATGTAAGTTAAATTATCTTCTAACTTCTTTAATTCTTGCTTTCTTACCAGTAAGACCTCTAAAATAGAAAATTCTAGCTCTACGTACTTTACCTCTTTTGTTAACTTCAACTTTCTGTAAAGCAGGTAAGTGAACTGGGAAGATACGCTCTACACCAATTATACCTGACATTTTACGGATAGTAAACGTTTCAGAAGACCCTGTTCCTTTACGTTGTAATACTACTCCTTTAAAGAACTGTGTACGTGTTTTACTTCCTTCCTTAATTTCGTAATACACAGTGATTGTATCACCAGCACTAAATTCTGGAAAGTCTTTACGGGTTACAAATTCGTCTTGTACAAATTTTACTAAAGAATTCATTTTGTTTTTTTTATAATAGTTATTCCAAATTAACATTCACGATTCTCGCCAGAGGTTAATCTAAAATTGGGTGCAAATATAATTATTAATCGGTAATTGACAATTAATAATGAATAATTTTAATAGCTTAATCTTCAAGTAAATCTGGTCGTCTCTCCTCAGTTCTCTTATAGGCTTGTTCTTCTCTCCATTTTTCAATTTTCGGAAAGTTGCCACTAAATAAAACTTCTGGTACTTTTAAGCCTTTATACTCTCTTGGTCTTGTATAAATTGGTGGTGCTAATAAATTATCTTGAAACGAGTCGGTTAGGGCAGAAGTTTCATTGCCCAATACTCCAGGTATTAATCGTATCACAGCATCGCAGAGTACTGCAGCACCAAGTTCTCCTCCAGATAAAACATAATCACCTATTGAAATTTCTTTGGTAATGAATAAATCTCTAACCCGTTCGTCAACACCTTTATAATGACCACAAAGGATTATAATGTTCTCCTTTAATGATATATGGTTGGTAATACCTTGATTAAGTTGTTCACCATCTGGTGTCATATAGATGACTTCGTCATAACTACGTTCTGCTTGTAGTTTAGTAATACATTTGTCAATAGGTTCTATGAGCATTACCATACCAGCTCCGCCACCAAATTGAGTATCGTCAATAGCTTTATAGCCTCCAGTTGCGTAATCTCTTAAATTATGAAAGTGTACTTCTACTAAACCGGCTTCTATTGCACGTTTTAAAATAGAAGCTTCAAAAGGGCTTTTTAAAAGTTCTGGTAATACGGTTAAAATATCTATGCGCATTGTTTCTTTAAATAGGATGCAAAGATATGTTTAATTGGGGAAATAATTATCGGCTTTTTAACTCAGTTCTTTATTGTCACACGTTTTTATTTCCAATAGCTTATTTTTTTTGTATTAACATAAATTGGTATAAATTC
>NZ_CAXBGB010000096.1:0-10937 GCF_963975125.1 uncultured Winogradskyella sp.
TTTATCTTTTTCTCTTAAGAAAATATAACCTAAGTAAGGCGTAATAGTTAAGGCAACAAATAATGATAAAATCATAGCAATTGAGGCTCCAATTGGCATTGGTGCCATATATGGTCCCATTAATCCTGAAACAAAGGCCATTGGCAAAACAGACGCAATTACTGTAAACGTTGCTAGAATCGTTGGGTTTCCAACTTCGTTAATAGCATATAATGCGGCTTGTTTAAATGGTAAGCGTTTCATCCTAAAATGCCTATGCATATTTTCGGCAATAATAATAGAGTCATCGACGACAATTCCTGTTACAAATACTAAAGCAAAAAGTGTGATTCGGTTTAATGTGTAATCGAGCATATAGTAACTCAACAAGGTCAAAGCAAATGTAATTGGAACTGATAAAAACACAACCAATCCACCTCGCCAACCCATTGCTAGCATTACAACAATAGTTACTGCAAATATAGAACCAACAAGGTGTAATAATAATTCTGATACTTTTTGAGATGCGGTTTCACCATAATTTCTGGTGATTTCTACATGTACATCATCAGGAATTAAAGTGGCACGTAAATGATTAACTTTATCAATAATAACTTCCGAAATTTTCATGGCATCAGCACCTTTTCGTTTTGCAACAGAAATGGTTACAGCAGGATATTCAGATTTGTAATCTGAAGATTTTATACTTCCTTTTCCAAAACCTAAACTCACATAATTTTGTGGCACTTCTGGGCCATCAATAATAGTTGCCACTTGTTTTAAATATATAGGCTGATTTTGTTGCACACCAACCACCAAATTTTCAACATCTGTGACCGTTTCTAGAAATTTTCCAGTATTCACAAGAAATTCCGTGTCATTTTTATCAAAACTACCAGAGCTTAATTGCGAGTTATTCGCTTTAATCATTTCTGAAACCGATAAGAAATCTAATCCGCTTGCTGCTAATCTATCTTTGTCTAAAACCACACGTAATTGACGGTTTCTACCTCCAATTTTGTGAGTAATAGCTACATCATTTACCTTTTTTATTTCGGCTTCCAGCTCTTGAGCCATTTGGCTTAATTGGTAGTCGTCATAGTTTTCGCTCCACAATGTTAAACCTAACATGGGCACATCATCAATCGCACGCGTTTTCACTAGCGGAAACGTAACGCCTTGCGGCATTTGATCCATGTGTTTGCTAATTTCGTTGTATAATTTTACAAACGAACGCTCAATATCTTCACCAACATAAAACTGCACGATGACCATACCTTGCTCCTTCATCGACGTAGAATACACATATTCCACACCTTTAATATTAGAGATTAGTTGTTCTAATGGCTTTGTTACATGCGACTCTACTTCAGTAGGACTTGCACCTGGATAACCCACAAAAATATCTGCGATAGGCACATCAATTTGAGGTTCTTCTTCACGCGGAATTAAAAACGAACTATATACACCAACCACCATAAATACAATCATCAATAACACTGTAAGTTTTGATTGCATAAAGACTTTGGCAATTTTTCCTGCGATACCTTCTTTCATAATAAGCCCCTCTAATTCCCTTAAAATGGGAAAACTGTTACGGGGTATTTTTTAGTTAATACTTTTTTATTTTTGATACCTACAAGGTTTTTGAAACCTTGCAGGATACTGAATACTGCAACTGTTTACTGAATACTTACCTTCGCTCCATTAAAAAGTTTCCCATCAGCAGAAACGATATACGCTTCGTCTGCATTTAAACCAGATAACACTTCCACTTGGTTGCCAAAAGTTTTTCCTAAACGCAACCAACGTAATATGGCGGTATTACTTTGACTTATAGTATAGATTCCAGATAGTTGTCCGTTAGTTATTAGTGCTTCGGTTGGTATTAAAACCATTGTTGATATTGTTTTTCTTTCCACAGGAAACTGCACTGTTGCAAACATGCCAGATAAAATATTGACATCTGTTTTATCCAAATCTATCTTTACTAAATATTGTCCACCTGTGTTTTTTGCTGATGTACTAATCTCAGTCACTTTTCCTTTCAACGTTTTGTTGATAGATTTTACTAATACATCAACTCTAGTTCCTTTTTTAATTTCAGAAATCTCGGTTTCAGGAACTAATGCCATCACTTCAAAATCTCCTGATGTTTCTAAACTTATTAATGCCATTCCAGGGTTTGCCATATCACCAACTTCTATGTTTCTACTAGTAATTGTTCCGCTAAATGGTGCTGTAATATTGCTGTAAGCAAATTGTGCATTGATTTCGTTTTTCATCTGATTGGCAGCTTCTAAGCGTGCTTTTGCCATTTCAAAATTGGCAGTCATATCATCCATTTCTTTTTGTGACGCACTGTTTTCTGCTAACAAATTTTTATAACGGTTATAATCTTTTTTGGCATTGTTGAAAGCAGCGGTTGCTTCAGTTATTCCTGCATTTGCTTGAGCACGTTTTGCTTGTAAATCAGAATTATTTATGGACACTAATAATTGACCTTTACGGACTTTATCGCCAACATTTACGTGTGCTTTAGTTACGTAACCCGCCATTCTGGTACTTAAATCTGCACTATTAGTTGCTTGTATTTTTCCGCTAACACTCAAAAACGGACTGTTGCTATTTGTAGCTACTTGGTTAACTTTTACGCTTATTGCTGGCGAATTGTCTGTAACTGCTTTTTTGTCTCCGCTACCACAACTTGTTATAAATAATAATACGGTTGTTAGAGTTAATAGGTATATGTGTTTTTTCATTTTTTATATTTTTTTAAAACCTTAAATACTAGTCTTGGATCTTTATTCTTGTTTCTCTTTTTATTCTTTAGTTAAAAATTGCAAATAAGCTTGTGAATAATTGTATTCAAAAATGGTTTGATAATGTTCCAATTGCTTTTGTGCAAATTGCGTTTCAGCCATTAGTAAATCTGAGGTTTTTTCTAAACCTTCTTTAAATCTATTCGTTCTAATTCTTAAAGATTCTTCAGATTGTTGTAAAGCCAAACTGGTTAATTTTAGTTTGTTTTCAGCATCTAAAAAAGTACGTTTAGCTTTGTTTAATTCTAAATTACTTTGAGATACATATTGTTTGTATTCTAGCTTTGATTTTTCGAATTCGGCTTTGCTTTTTTGTGCTTTTCCAAAACGTTTAGACCCTTGAAAAAGATCCCAACTTAGTTGCGCACCAAATAAATAGCCATTGGCATCTGCTTGAAAAATTTGATCATCATACAACTCATAACTCCCAAATGCGTTTAATCGAGGTAAAAACGCCATTTTATCTGCTTTATTTATGGCTTCGTAAGCATTTGAAGCCAATTGCATAGCTTTGATGTCTGAGCGATTTTCAGAAATCATTTTATCTTCCATTGCAAATGTTGAAATCTTTAGTTCATCTGTTGGTGTATAAACCACATACGTTTCATCATTCATTAAAAAAGAAAGATAGTTTGAAGCATTTTGCACATTACTTCTAGCACTATGTAATTGGTTTTTAACTTCGGTAACTCTTACTTCAACATTCAGTACATCTGCACGTTGTAAGTAGCCTTGTTTAAAGCTGTTATCTGCTAATTTTTTATTGGCATTTGCTGCTTCTAATGCTTTTTCTAAAACATCAACTGCTTTATACGCTAATTGTAATTGCATGTAGGCTTTGTTTACTTCAAATGCTAAGAAATCTTGTGTGCGTTCTGTTTTTAAAGACATCGCTTCCATTTTAGATTTGGCTGCTTTGCGTTGGTACATACCATCTAAATTGATTAATGGTTGCTGAATTTCAAGCTTAGTAGCGTAGTTTTCAATCTGCGAAGGATTATTTAATAACGCTGGACTAAAATCGTTTTGCGTTAAAATTTCTTGATTCAATTTAGAACCAAAAGCCATTAACGGATTTGTAGTTGCAATAGCTGTATGACTTGCTGTAATGTTTGGCAAAAACACCGCGTTTGTTTGTCTGTAATCGGCTCTAGCTTGATTGAATTCTTGTTGAGAAATCTTAATAGACGTGTTTTTTTCTGATACTCTTGCTAAAACTTCTGATTTTGTTATTGGCACCAACTCTTGCGCTTGCAAAGATAAAGTCACAAAAAAGAATATGGTTATGTAAATTGGTGTTTTCATTCGTTAAATTTTTCTGATGCAAAGTTAAGAATATATTATATGAGCTTCGGTAACTAATGTTACCAACAATAAAGGCATTTATAATTAATTATAAATGCCTTTTACCAACCAATCAAAAACTGACAACCACATCAGTTTACTTTTCTTGTGCCTCCATACCTTCCAGAAGCAATAATCATTATTTTTAATTTGAAGAGCATAATCTTATGCTACATATAAAAAATCAAAACCAAGGTTAATACGATGACTTTGAAGAAAAAAATTTAAACCACATCACTGTAAAAAAATAGGATATTCTACTATGAGCTACCCTCTTTTAAATTTATAATTAGTTCTTAATTAATCTGCTGAGCTATCTTCTTCACTAAGATTGCTAGACGTGCCTTTCTTCTTTCCGCTAGACATGAAATTAATTAGTATGCCAACTAAAATGATACAGACCAAAGCAAAGATTGCTATCATAATAACTCCATTAGTCCAACTATATAATGCTATTATTGTATTAACCATATTGTGTTATTTTTAACCGAGTATAAAATTACTAACTTAAATTATTATGAAATATGACATTTGTTAGTAAATAAAAAAAACAAACTACTTCGCCTTTTTGCTGTTGTCTCTTGGTGAACCAAGTGGTTATAACATTTATAATTTCATTTTTTTTAGGCACACTATCTTGTCTCCGTACGTGTTTTACGTTTTTAATTAGCTATTTAACTAATAAGGTATCTGCAAAATAGTGCTTACAGTCTAAAAAATGTTCTTTTACCTTTAGTCCACTTTGTTCTGCAAGGTTATTTATTTCATCAAGGCTATATTTTTTTGATAATTCTGTCCAAATCAATTCATCATAGTGAAAATCAAAACTTTTGTTTAATTTTTTAAGCATCACTTTCTGATTACCAAGACTTACAATATAGCTTCTTACTTCCCCATTCAGAGGATTGTAATGGCAGTAAAAATCAAAATCATCTATCTTAAAATCACCATCAAATTCTCTATTAATGCGCAACAATAAATTAATATTAAAGCGTTTAGTAATTCCATACTGATCAAAATACGCATTTTGTATTTTTATTGGGTTCTTTTTTAAATCAGTACCAAGCAACAATGCATCTCCTTTTTTCATGCTATCGTTAAATAATTGTAAAAGATTTATAGCTTCTTTTTCATGATAGTTACCAATATTACTACCTAGAAACAATAGCATACTAGGAGTATTTTCTTGAACATTTTCTTTAGAAAGAATCTCAAAATAGTCGCCAACTCTAGGGTGAATAGAAAGCTTTGGTAATTTGGCTTTCAGTTTTTTAGTTAAATTACCCATAGCTCCATGCGAAATATCGACAGGCACATAATGGAAATCTATATTATTATTGACTAAATATTCTAGCAATTTAAATGTCTTAAAACCATCTCCAGCACCTAGCTCTACAATATTAAAAGGTTGATTAAAATTAACTGCTTCAATGATTTGTTTGGCTTGCAACGAGAGGATTTCGAACTCGCTATCTGTAAGGTAGTATTCTGGCATTTCCATAATTTCTTGAAAAATGCGACTTCCGGCATCGTCATAAAAATATTTTGAAGAAAGTGTTTTCTGATGTTTAGAAAGACCACTAATAACATCATTCGCAAATTGTTTGTTCATATTATTTAACTAGTCTTATTCCTGAAAACATCCACCGCATTGCTGGATGAAAAAAGTTCCTGTAGGTGTTTCTGCTGTGATTTTTTGGTGTTGCTAAGGATGCTCCTCTTAAGACTTGCAAGCCAACCATAAATTTACCGTTATATTCACCAAGTGCTCCTTTGGCTTTTGTGTAATTCGGATAAGGTTGGTAGGCACTAGCAGTCCATTCCCAAAGTTTTCCCCAATTAAATTTTGATGACGCTATTTCCCATTCAAACTCGGTAGGCAAGCGCATTTTTTTCCATTCTGCGAAGGCAAAAGCTTCATAATAGCTAATATGCATCACTGGTTGCTCTAAATTGATATCTTCCAACCCGTTAAAGTTATAATACTTCCATTTTCCGTTAGTAAAATGCCAATATAAAGGCGCTTTTATGTTATTCTTATTGATTAAATCCCAGCCATCTGCATGCCATAAATTAAAATTCTGGTAACCTCCGTTTTCAATAAATTCAAGGTACTCTTTATTGGTAACTAGCATGTTAGAAATTTTAAAAGGATGTATATATACCTTATGCAGACCTAGTTCAATATCAAAACAAAAATCATTTCCTTTATATCCAATCTCATAAACACCTTCCTCTATACCAATAAACGTTTCTGAATGTGTTTCTTTTTGAATTAAAAAATCACCTTCATACTTCGGAAACGTAGGTTGATGTCCTAGAATATATTTGATATCATAAGCTAATAACTCTTGATGTTGTTGTTCGTGATTGAGACCAATCTCTAACGACTCTAAAAGTGCTTCGGTTTGATTTTTATCTAACAAATCGGCTACATTTTTTGTAACATATTTACGATACTCATACACTTCTTTTACGGTAGGTCGCGTCATTAAACCTCTTTTTGGACGCAAAATACGGTTACCAGCATTATTGTAATAACTATTAAATAGATAAGCAAAATCATCATCAAAAACCTGATAGTCTTTTTTGAATTCCTTAAGAACAAACTGCTCAAAAAACTAGGTGCTATGGGCTAAATGCCATTTTGGTGGAGAAACATCTAGAATAGGTTGTACAGAATAATCTTCATTTTCTAATGGTTTACAAATGTTTTCAGTAACATTTCTGGTTTCTATAAATCTTGTAATTATGGACTCTTTATTCAAACTATGCTTCTATTATTTTTGTATCAAATACAACTTCACTAGCTACTGTTTTATGTACTGGACATTTAGATGCAATCTCTTTTAAACGCTGTTTTTGTTTGTCGTTTAGATTCCCAATAAATTTCAAACGTTTTGAAATATGGTCTAAATATCCAGGTTTTTCAACATCTAACATTAATTCATCACTATGTTTTCTTACATGAGAAATATAAACATAAACTTCTTTTAAATCCCATTCTTTTCGTTCTGCATATAACTTTAGAGTCATTGCTGTACATGATGCTATGGCAGCATTTAAATATTCATAAGGTGAAGGGCCAAAATCGTCACCACCAACACTACTTGGTTCATCTCCAATAAAGGTATGTTTTTGAGTTTGCAATTGCGTTGTGAAATTATTTTCTGTCAAATCGAGATGTGCTACCAATTGTTCGCCTTCTGTACTTAACATTTCGTTTTCTAGCTGTGGGAAATATAATTTAACCCATTCACCTATAATCCGTCCTACATATTCGCTATGTTTTGAATTCATAAGCAAGTGGTCTGCATCATGTAAACTTACAAAACTCTTAGGGTGTTTTGCTTGATGATATAGCTCTTGCGCGTTTTCAATCCCAACTATTCTGTCGAAAGGTGCATGCATCACTAAAAGCGGTTTACGAAGCTTTTTTGTAATGGCAGGTAAATCAGTTTTACCAAAATCATTAACAAATTCTTGATTAATCTTAAAAGGTCTTCCTCCAATATTTATTTCTACTTCGCCTTTATTAGCTACTTCATTTATAGCATGCGAAAAATGATGTGTCACATGCTCTACTGTTGCTGGAGCTCCAATTGTTGCTACAGCTTTAATGTTTTCTAATTTAGATGCTGCTACAATAACTGCTGCACCTCCCAATGAATGCCCTATTAACAAACTAGGTGCTTCATAATGCTTTGTAATGTATTTATTAACTGCTAATAAATCTTCTACATTAGCAGAAAAATGGCTTTCTAAAAATTCGCCTTCACTTCTTCCCAAGCCTGTAAAATCAAACCTAACAACTCCAAATCCATGAGATGTTAAAGACCTTGAAATGTTTTTTGTGGCATTAAGGTTACTACTACATGAAAAGCAATGTGCAAAAATAGCATAGTAATTCGGTTTTTGATTTGCAGGTAATTCTAAATACGCAGCAAGGGTATATCCTTTTATATTTTTAATTTCTATTCTGTTGGTTCTCATGATGCTTTATATTAAAAAACAATGTTATACCTCTTCCTTTATATAGCTTTCATCAAATCTTAAGAAATGACAGGTATATCCATTAGGATTTTTAACCAAATAATCTTGATGGTAATCTTCTGCTAGCCAAAATGTAGCATAAGGTTCAAGTGTGGTAGCCACTTTTTCTTGCCACTTTCTAGATTGGTTGACTACATTTATCATGTCTTCTGCAATTGCTTTTTCATCTTCATTTTGATAAAAAATTGCAGAACGATAACTAGATCCTCTATCATTACCTTGTTGGTCAACGGTTGTTGGATTATGAATTCTAAAAAAATAATCCAAAATTTCTCTAAAAGAGGTTTCGTTTGAATTATATGTTATCTCTAATCCTTCTGCATGTCCTGGATGATTTTTATAGGTGGGATTGCTGTTTTCACCTCCTTGATATCCTACTTCTGTATCTTTAATTCCTGGTCGCGTTCTAAATAAATCTTCCATTCCCCAAAAACAACCTCCTGCTATATATGCTTTTTTATAATTAGTCATAATGGTTCGTTTTAAATTAATAACTTTTTTACTATTTTTTAGTCTCTAATTGTACTATATAATTACACTCAATAAAATTCTTTTATTTAAAAAAAAAACTGAGCTCATTTTACTATGAGCTACAGGACAGCATAGAACATCCTATTTTATGTCTTGCCCATTCAGGTCGTTTTGCAAACCATTTTTTTAATTCTGATTGTTCATCATAAGGTTTTTTTAGAAGATTGAAAAGTTCGTTAACGATACTATAATCTCTCTTATTAGCTGCATCAATAGCTAATTGCGCCATGTAATTACGAAGTACATATTTAGGATTCACTTTGTTCATCTCTATTTTTCTTTGGTCGTCAGTTAAAGATTCTACTACTAATCGTTCTCTATAGGTCTTGAACCAATTTTTCCAACGTTCTTTTATAGTCTCTAAAATTTCAGTTGGCTTATAAAATGCCTCTTCAATGACAGACATCCAGTCTTCAGTATTTGCTTTCTTGAGGTTAGCGAGCTTTCTAAAAAAGATAGTCATATCTGTTTCTGAAAGTTGTAATACGTTTTCTAATTCTTCAATTAAAAGAATGTCTTTTTTATCTTCTTTTTTTAATCCTAGTTTTGAGCGCAACATATTAAGATATGCTGCTTCTGCTTCTTTAGGGTAATCGTTCAAAATAGTTTCTAACGGTTCAGCTTCATCAATCAAAGGATAAATGGCATTTGCTAGTTGAAACAAATTCCAATGTACTATTTGTGGTTGTGTTCCGTAACGATATCTTTTATGTGCACTATCTGTAGTATTTGGTGTCCAATCATGGTCATAACCTTCTAGCCATCCATAAGGCCCATAATCTATGGTGAGCCCAAGAATAGACATGTTGTCTGTATTCATAACACCATGAACAAAACCAACACGTTGCCAATGAATAACCATTTCCATACTTCTTTTTGCGACTTCTTTCATAAAGGCGATATACACGTCTTTAGAAGGCTTGCCTAGATGAGAATAATGATTCTTAATTGTATAATCTACCAAGGTTTTTAATGTTTTCTTATCACCTCTAGCCGAAAAAATCTCATAGCTTCCAAAGCGCAAAAACGAAGGTGCTACTCGTGCTACAATCGCTCCTTTTTCGTATTTTGGATTACCATTGTACATGACATCACGTAATACTCGATCTCCTGACAATGATAATGATAAAGCTCTAGTTGTTGGCACACCTAAATGATACATGGCTTCGCTACATAAATACTCTCTAATCGATGAGCGCAAAACTGCTAATCCATCTGCAGAACGTGAATATGGTGTTTCACCAACTCCTTTTAGTTGTAGTGCCCATTGTTTACTGTTATGTTCTATTTCAGCTAAATTAATAGCTCTTCCATCTCCTAATTGCCCAGCCCAATTTCCAAACTGATGTCCACCATAACACATAGCATAAGGATGTGTATTCTTAAGAAGTTTGGCTCCGGTAACTACATTTAAAAAATCCTTTGTTTTGCTATCTTCCTTTGACAAACCTAAATTATCTAACATCTCTGGTGACGCATGGATTAAGAATGGATTGCCTGGAATTTTAGGTGTTACATAAGAAAAACAAGCCTCTTTGACATGTCTTGTGGTATTTTCGAGAATTGTGTCTCCTGGTAATTCTTTATTAAACCTATCTGATATATTGAGTATTAATGCCACATTTTTATATTTATAAAGTTTGCACACAAATCCGTATAGTAGTCGACTTCTTTTTATTCTGCCTGAAGTATCATCGATTCTGAATTAACACAATATCTCAATCCGCTTGGTTCTGGTCCATCAGAAAAAACATGACCTTGATGTGCATCGCAAGTGTTACATTGTGCTTCTACGCGGACCATTCCAAAAGATACGTCTTTAATATATTTGATAGCATTTTCTTTTATTGGTTGAGAAAAACTTGGCCACCCTGAACCTGAATTAAATTTAATAGTAGAATCAAACAATGGTGTGTCGCAACATACACAGTTGTATTTACCTGCATCATATCTACTACATAATGCGCCTGTGTTAGGAGCTTCAGTACCAGATTTACGAGTAATTCTGAATTGTTCTTTAGTTAAAACAGTTTTCCACTCAGCTTCTGTTTTCTCTACTCTACGATCTGGTTTCGGATTCCCTTTTACTGAAAAATTTATAATGTCTTTCCAAGTTAACATAACTTTATTTTAATTGATTTACAAAATTACTATTATGAAATCTAGAACTATACACTAACGCTTATTAATGTTTACTTCCCGATACAA
>NZ_CAXBGB010000097.1:0-10888 GCF_963975125.1 uncultured Winogradskyella sp.
AAAAATTAAAATATAATGGATAATAACAATGGAGGTGATGCAAGCCAATGCCCATTTTTAAGTGGAGCACAGAAGAAACCAGCAGGAGGAGGAACTCGCAATAGAGACTGGTGGCCTAATGAACTAAAATTAAACATTCTAAGGCAAAATGCAACGAAGAACAACCCAATGGGTGAAAACTTCGATTACGCTGATGCATTTAAGAGTGTTGACTTTGCAGCATTAAAACAAGATATTATTAGTTTAATGACAGATTCTAAAGATTGGTGGCCAGCTGATTATGGTCATTATGGAGGATTTATGATTCGTATGGCATGGCATAGTGCAGGCACATATCGAGTTGGTGATGGTCGTGGTGGAGCTGGTTCTGGTTCGCAACGTTTTGCGCCATTAAATAGTTGGCCAGATAATGGTAACTTAGATAAGGCACGTTTATTATTATGGCCAGTTAAAAAAAAATATGGCAATAAAATCTCATGGGCAGATTTAATGATTCTTGCTGGTAACTGTGCCTTAGAGTCTATGGGATTCTCAACTTTTGGTTTTGCAGGTGGTCGTGAAGATGTTTGGGAACCAGAACAAGATATTTATTGGGGAAGTGAAACAGGATGGTTAGATAATGAGGATCGTTACGATACTAGTGATGGTGATTTAGAAGGTCATCTTGGCGCTGTGCACATGGGTTTAATTTATGTAAATCCCGAAGGGCCAAACGGAGAACCAGATCCGTTAAAATCTGCACATGATATTAAAATTACTTTTGGTCGTATGGCTATGAATGATGAAGAAACGGTGGCTTTAGTTGCTGGTGGACACACATTTGGAAAAGCCCATGGCGCAGCTGACCCAGAAAAATATGTTGGTGCAGAACCACATGGTGCTTCTATTGAAGAAATGAGTACAGGTTGGAAAAATACTTTTGGAACCGGTGTGTTAGATGATGCTATTACTAGTGGTCTTGAAGGTGCTTGGACACCAAATCCTATACGTTGGGATGATGAATATTTTGATGTATTATTAAATTACGATTGGGAACTAACTAAAAGCCCAGCAGGAGCGCATCAATGGACACCAACAGCATCTTCAAATGCCAAAATGGCACCAAAAGCTGGTGATGCCAACGGAAAACAAGCTTTAATGATGACTACTGCTGATATGGCTCTAAAAATGGATCCAATATATTTAGAAATTTCTAAACGTTTTCATAAAGATCATAAGGCATTTGAAGATGCTTTTTCTCGTGCATGGTATAAGTTAACACATAGAGATATGGGACCAATTTCTAGATATTTAGGTCCTGAAATTCCTAAAGAAGAATTAATCTGGCAAGATCCAATTCCTATAGTAGATTATGCATTAAGTGATTCGGATATTGCTTCATTAAAGAAAATGATTTTAGCTTCAGGTTTATCGGTTTCTGAAATGGTTAAAACAGCTTGGGCATCGGCTTCAACTTTCAGAGGTTCAGATATGCGTGGTGGAGCAAATGGTGGACGTTTACGATTAGAACCACAAAGAAGTTGGGAAGTTAATAATCCAGCAGAATTAGATAAAGTATTGAACGTATTAGAAGGTATTCAAAACGAATTTATAGGGACGGTTTCTATTGCAGATTTAATTGTACTAGCTGGTTCAACCGCTGTTGAAGAAGCTGCTAGAAATGCAGGTTATAATGTAAATGTACCTTTTACCCAAGGTAGAGGAGATGCTTTGCAAGAACAAACGGATTTAGAATCGTTTGGATACTTAGAACCAATTGCAGATGGATTTAGAAACTACATAAATTCTAAGTTAAACGTAGCAGCTGAGGACTTATTAGTAGATCGTGCTAACCTATTAACGCTTTCTATTCCAGAAATGACTGCTTTAGTTGGTGGATTACGAGTACTAGGAGCGAATTATGATGGTTCAAAAAATGGAGTATTTACTGATAATATAGGGAGTTTAACAAATGATTTTTTTACTAATATTCTTGATTTTTCATTAACATGGAAAGCAGCGACACCTGCAGATAAAGAGTTTATTGGTCGAGACCGTAGAACAAGAGCTATGAAGTTTTCAGGAACTCGTGCAGACTTAATTTTTGGTTCTAATACAGAGTTAAGAGCTGTATGTGAAGTTTATGGGGCAAATGATGGTGAAGTGCGCTTTGTTAATGATTTTGTTGCAGCATGGACAAAAGTGATGAACTTAGATCGTTTCGATTTAAAATAGAAATTAGTCAAATTATTTATATAAAAAAGCCTACTAAATCTAGTAGGCTTTTTTTATATATTATATGCGTTAACTAGTTAGTGTGGTTTTCTAAAAATTCTGCAACACCTTTGTGAGTAGCTTGCATTCCTGTTTTTCCTTTGTTCCAGTTTGCAGGACAAACTTCTCCATTTTCTTCAACAAATTGCAAAGCATCAACCATACGTATAGCTTCATCTACATTTCTACCTAATGGTAAATCATTCACTATTTGATGACGTACGATACCTTCTTTATCAATTAAGAATAAACCTCTGTATGCAACTAGTTCTCCTGTAGTTTGCAACATATCATTTTCGTCATAGAAATAATCACCAGCTAATACATCATAATTTTTAGAAATAGTCTTGTTAGTATCTGCAATCAACGGGTATGTGATTCCCTTAATACCACCATGATTTTTTTCTACTTGTAACCAACCAAAGTGAGATTGCTCCGTATCTGTAGATACAGCTATAACTTCAGTATTTCTAGATTTGAATTCTTCTAATTTTTCCTGAAACGCATGCAACTCTGTTGGGCATACAAATGTGAAATCCTTTGGGTAAAAAAACAAGACAACGTGTTTCTGTCCAATAAATTGATCTAAAGAAAAATCTGTTACAAATTCGTGCCCATTTACGACAGCTTGTGCATTAAATTGAGGTGCTTTTTTTCCTACTAATACAGCCATTTTTTATGTTTTTTAATATTAATTATATAAAAATATGGCTGCAAAGGTACGTATTGATTTAACAAAGGCAATGCAATAGTATTCTAAAAATCTATGAGTTTATAAACTAGGCTAATTTACCTTTAAGCATTTTAATTTTTATTCTAAATGCTGCGAATAATAAAGTAGAAAAAGGACTTAACCAATTAAATATAGCGTAAATAAAATATTCACCAACACCAACACCCAGAACACCACTTTGATATGCACCACAAGTATTCCATGGAATAAGAACAGAAGTTACAGTACCAGAATCTTCAAGAGTTCTACTTAAGTTTTCAGGAGCTAAACCTTTGTCCTCGAATGCTTTTTTAAACATTTTTCCAGGAATTACAATCGCTAAATACTGATCTGATGCTATTATATTTAGACCTAAACAACTAATTACCGTACTTGCAAACAATCCGAAAATTGAGGTTGCTACAGAAAGTAAAGCTTTTGTAATTCTTGCTAAGGCTCCAATACCATCCATTATACCACCAAATACCATCGCACAGATTATTAGGAATATAGTCCAAAGCATACCTCTCATACCACCAGAAAAGAATAAATCATTCAGTTTCTCATTATCCGTTGCAATAGCAGTATCAGTTAAAATTGAATTAGAAATAGCAGAAAAACTAGATTCAGAAATACCCTTTAAAACTTCAGGCTGAAAAATAACAGCAAAAATAGCTGCAAGAATAACTCCAGAGGCTAATGCTACTAATGGTTTAGTTTTAAGAAAAATTAGAATAATTACCGCAACAGGAACTAGAAAAAGCCATGGCGAAATATTGAACGTTTTGTTAATTGATGCTAGTAAATTACTTATATCTGCATTTCCTGTTGGTTCAATCGTGGCACTAATAATTCCAAAGACAATTAAGGTTATAATTATGGTTGGTATTGTCGTTATTGTCATATATCTAATATGTGTAAATAGATCAGTGCCAGACATTGCAGGTGCTAAATTTGTAGTATCACTAAGTGGTGACATTTTATCACCAAAATAAGCGCCAGATATTACAGCGCCAGCAATCATTCCTGGGTTTATCTCTAAAGCTCTGCCAATACCCACTAAAGCTATACCAACGGTTGCAGAGGTTGTCCAAGAGCTTCCTGTAGCAATGGATATTACTGCGGCTATAATTACAGATGCAGGTAAAAATATTTCAGGACTAAGTACTTGTAACCCATAGTAAACCATTGCCGGAATCACTCCACTAATTAACCAAGTGCCTGCAAGAGCTCCAACTAAAAATAAAATCATAATTGGTACGAAGACGCTTTTAAGATTTTCCCAAACTTCTTTTGCCATAACTATAGGAGTCACTTTATTTAGTAAACCACCAATAAAAGCGACAAAGCCACCTATTAATAAAATATATTGATTGGTGTAAGTCCCAAACCATTCTTGGTCTTCTATAAAAAAAACATTGTAAGCTAACATGCCCATTAAAATAGCAACTGGTACTATGGCCTCAAAAATATTAAGCTCTTTATTATCTATTATTTGTTGGTTTTCTATTTTAATTTTTGATAAGTCTTCGTCTTGCATTCTGGTTCAGTTTAGTTCTGTAATGTTAACATTTTTTGAAACCATTTGCAAATGGATTAAATGTGTACTTTTGCGCTTCTAATTATGGATTCATTAACTCAAATTGTTCTAGGTGCTGCTTGTGGTGAAGCTGTTCTTGGTAAGAAAATAGGAAATAAAGCGCTTTTGTTCGGTGCTATTGGCGGAACAATTCCAGATTTGGATGTATTTATTGGGTCGTGGTTGTATAATAACGAAATACAAGCTATGGCTTTTCATAGAGGCTTTATGCATTCTATTTTATTTTCAATTTTTGGAGCTTTTGTTTTTGGTTGGTTGTTTTTTAAGTTATATGATAAAGGAAAAAGATTTGGCTCTACAAAGATTAAAGACTGGCAAATATTATTTTTCTGGTCATTATTTACGCATATCATTTTAGATAGCTTTACACCTTACGGTACACAATTGTTTTGCCCATTTTTAGATTATCGTGTAGCTTTTAATAATATATCGGTTGTAGATCCGCTATATACAGTTCCATTTTTAATTTGTTTAATTGTTTTGATGTTTTTTAAAAGACAAAAGAAGCAACGCCTTTTTTGGTTGAAGTTGGGATTAGGAATAAGTTCATTTTACATGGTATTAACATTTATGAATAAATTCCGTATAAACAGCATTTTTAAGGAGTCCCTTCAAACTCAAAATATAGCTTTCAATCGCTTTAGAGCACAACCTACAATATTTAATAATTTACTTTGGTATGGTGTAGCAGAAACTGACACAGCTTTCTATCTAGGATTTTATTCTGTTTTCGATGAAATAAAAGAAATAAATGATTGGCAAATTATTGAGAAAGAACCTTCAGTTTTAGATATGTCTGGTCAAGATTTAGCAACTTTAGTATGGTTTAGTGATGGCTATTATAAAATTAGAATGTCTGATGTCGAAGGGGAATATTTGTATAGTGATTTGAGGTATGCCCTGTTAAATCCTGAAGATGCTAAATCATCTCTTTTTAAATTTAGAATCTTTAAAAAAGAGGGACGTTGGGATATGAAAAGTAGTGGACCCGATTTTGATAAAAATGCTACTACAGAATCAATTTTTGGACCAATGATTAAGCGTTTAAAAGGGAACTAAAGAAACTGAACATTGTGTTTTGCCATTCTTAACCTGTCTAAGAACCTAATATTCATATAAACTTTAGATTCTAAAACACGTTAAGAATAACTAGTGATGGACTTTGTTCTTACCATTCCTATCTCAAGAAATGCCTAATTCTACCATACATGCATTCATCATTTCGTAAGTCCGTTCAACATCTGCATCTAGACCAATAGAAAAACGAATTAAACCATCACTTAGACCCATTTCAGCTTGTTCGTCTTCTGGTATTTCTGAAGATGTAGAACTTCCTGGTGCACTAAAAAGTGTTTTATAAAACCCTAAGCTTACAGCTAAATAACCTAAGTTACGTTTTTGCATTAATTCCATTAAAGCATTGGCTTTATCTAAAGAGCCAACATCAATAGTCATCATACCTCCAAAACCATATTTTTCGTTCATCATAGATTTAAATAACTCATGCGAAGGATGAGAAGCTAAGCCAGGATATACAGTTTTAATACCATCATTTTCAAATTTTTCTGCAAGATATGTCGCATTGTTACTGTGCTGTTGCATTCTAATATGTAATGTTCTTAAGTTCTTTAAAACCGAAGCAGAACGTAAGCTATCCATAGTAGAACCTAATAGCATTGCTGCGCCATTATTAACATCTCTTAATTGATTAATAAATTCTTGTGTACCACAAACAACACCACCAACTGTATCTGATGACCCATTTATAAATTTGGTTAAACTATGAATCACAATATCTGCTCCTAAATTAATTGGCGAAATAGACAATGGCGAAAATGTGTTATCTACAACTAGTTTTAAATTATATTTCTTTGCTAAAGTTGCTAATCCTTTAATATTTGCAACTTCTAATAAGGGATTACTAACACTCTCACAATATAAAATCTTTGTTTTTGTGGTAATTGCGGATTCTACGACATCTAATTTCGTGATATCTACAAACGTTGTATCTATATTTAAACGTGGTGTAAAGTTTTTAAGAAAGGCATAAGTGCCACCATAAATAGTTCTACTACTCACAATATGCTCACCAGCATCGCAAAGCTGAAGTAAAACAGGAGTAATTGCACCCATTCCAGAAGCCGTTACAGTTGCGGCTTCAGTACCTTCCATTGCAGCTAAGGCTTCTCCCAAATAAAGATTTGAAGGAGAGGAATGTCGAGAGTATAAATAGCAACCATCTGCGTTACCTTCAAACGTATCAAACATAGTTTTTGCCGATAAAAAGGTATAGGTTGACGAATCTGAAATTGAAGGGTTAACACCACCAAATTCTCCGAAGTATTGTAAATCTTGAATATTGTTTGCAGGTTTAAAAGCCATAATAATTTGATTTAATTAATACTTCAAAAGTCAATAATTTTAGATATATTATCAACTATTATTTATTTATTTAGAAAATATAACCTTATTTAGTATATTATTTAGTTTTATTATCTATAATCTTGTATGAAAATGATTTTAAACTGAAAAAAGACAACTATGGTTTTTGATAATATTGATAAGAAACTGCTTAAGCTTTTGCAAACTGACAGCAAACAAACGAATAAGGCATTATCTAATGTCCTTGGTTTATCAGTTACTGCAGTTTACGAGCGTATAAAAAAATTAGAAAATAAAGGTGTTATTAATCGATATGTTGCATTAGTAGATAAAAGGGCAGTTGATAAAGATTTTGTAGCGTTTTGCCACGTGAAACTAATACAACATTCCCAAGAATATGTGATTAAATTTGAACGTGAGGTTAATAAACTAGAAGAGGTTTTAGAGTGTTACCATCTTAGTGGTGATTACGACTATTTACTCAAAGTTTTGGTAAAAGATATGAAAGCCTTCAGAGAGTTTATGGTAAAAAAATTGACTAAAATAGATCATATTGGTAGTACACACAGTATGTTTATGATCAGCCAAGTAAAACACACAACTGCAATTACACTCTAGTTTATGAAAAACAAACCTTATAAGCTTTTAGAATTCTTTCTCATATTTGTTATAGCTCCAATTAGTTTTGCAATAGAATTTCCAGTTTTGATTAAAATTGGAATTGGGATTATAGGATTTGCATATATTATCTTTATTTTATTAAAAGTTGAAGAGAATAAATTTAAGGTTTCACAACATCTAAATTGGAAACAATTTTGTAGGCATACGCTTTTAAAGCTACTCATCATCGCAATTGTCACAGTGCTTTATGTTTTTATAATGGACAAAGAGAATTTATTTGTAATGCCATTACAAAAGACTTTGGTTTGGGTGATTATTTTATTTGTGTATTCCTTTTTCTCAGTATATCCACAAGAATTAATTTACAGAACGTTTTTTTTTCAACGGTACCAATATTTATTTAAAAACGATAGTCTTTTCATTTTGGTAAATGCCTTACTTTTCTCATTAGCTCACTTGTTTTTTAGAAATGCTCTTGTCATAATTTTAACGTTTATAGGTGGTATTCTATTTGCACTTACTTTTAAGAAAACAAAATCTACGCTTTTAGTTTCTATAGAACATGCTATTTATGGCTGTTGGTTATTTACAGTTGGAATGGGAGAGATGCTTGGATTTCCAACCTAATACTTTATGTTAAATTTAGTAGTAAGTCATTCGTAAATCTTTAATCTAAATTGTACTTTTGTAACTGTTTTTTTAATGAGATAAAAACTATAATATGAAATCATACGACGTAGCAATAATAGGATCTGGACCTGGTGGTTATGTAGCAGCAATTCGCTGTGCACAATTAGGCATGAAAACTGCAATTATTGAAAAATATTCAACCCTTGGTGGTACCTGTTTAAACGTAGGTTGTATTCCAAGTAAAGCCCTATTAAGTTCTTCTCACCATTATGAAGAAGCGACAAAGCATTTTGAAGAACATGGTATAGAAATACCAGGCGAAATCAAAGTGAATTTAGAAAAAATGATAGCACGTAAACAGGAAGTTGTAGATAAGACTACAGGAGGAATTGATTTCTTAATGAAGAAAAATAAAATCGATGTTTATGAAGGTTTAGGGTCTTTTAAAGATGCTACTCATATAAAAATTGAAGGTAAAGATGCTGGCGAAATCCAAGCAAAGCATATCATCATTGCTACAGGTTCAAAACCATCTAATTTACCTTTTATCACTTTAGATAAAGAGCGTGTGATGACATCTACAGAAGCTTTAAAACTGAAAGAAATTCCAAAACACCTAATTATCATTGGTGGTGGAGTTATTGGTTTAGAGATAGGTCAAGTATATCGTCGTTTAGGCGCTGAGGTTACTGTTGTAGAATATATGGACAGAATCTTACCGACTATGGATGTAGGACTTTCTAAAGAGTTGAATAAAGTCTTTAAGAAAGCAAAATGTAAAATGATGCTATCTCACAAAGTTCAGTCTGTTGAGCGAAAAGGTGATGAAGTTATCGTAAAAGCTGAAAACAAGAAAGGTGAACTTGTAGAATTTAAAGGAGATTATTGTTTGGTTTCTGTTGGTCGTCGCCCTTATACAGATGGCTTAAATGTTGAAGCTGCTGGTGTAAAATTGAATGATAAAGGACAGGTTGAAGTAAACGATTATTTGCAAACATCTACATCTAATATCTATGCGATTGGTGATGTAATTAAAGGCGCAATGTTGGCGCACAAAGCTGAAGAAGAAGGTGTTTTTGTTGCTGAAACTTTAGCAGGACAAAAACCACATATAGATTATAACTTAATTCCAGGCGTCGTTTACACATGGCCAGAAGTTGCAGCAGTAGGTAAAACAGAAGAAGAATTAAAAGCAGATAATGTAGAATACAAAGTTGGTCAATTTCCTTTTAGAGCTTTAGGTAGAGCTAGAGCAAGTGGTGATATCGATGGCTTTGTAAAAATCTTAGCTGATAAAACCACTGATGAAGTTTTAGGTGTCCATATGATTGGTGCACGTTGTGCAGATTTAATTACAGAAGCCGTTACAGCAATGGAATTTAGAGCATCTGCTGAAGATATTTCACGTATGTCACACGCACATCCAACATTTGCAGAAGCTGTAAAAGAAGCCGCTTTAGCTGCAACAGAAGATAGAGCTTTACACGTTTAGAAAACCTATATATGATTATTGAACCAAAAACCAGAGGGTTTATCTGTTTAACTTCGCACCCAGTAGGTTGTGAACAAAATGTATTAAATCAAATAAATTATATAAAGTCGAAACCAGTTAATAAAGGTCCTAAAAAAGTACTAGTAATAGGAGCTTCAACAGGCTTTGGTTTGGCATCGAGAATAACAAGTGCTTACGGCTCTAACGCAGCAACTATTGGCGTATTTTTTGAAAAGCCACCTAAAGTAGGGAAAACAGCTTCTCCTGGTTGGTATAACAGTGCAGCTTTTGAAACTCAAGCAAATAAAGACGGTTTATATGCTAAAAGTATAAATGGCGATGCTTTTTCGCATGAAATCAAAGCACAAACCCTAAAGTTAATTAAAGAAGACTTAGGTAAAATAGATGTATTGATTTACAGTTTGGCTTCGCCAGTAAGAGCGCATCCAGATACTGGTGAGCGTTTTAAATCTGTATTAAAACCAATAGGAGGAACCTTTACAAATAACACTGTAGATTTTCATACAGGTGAAGTCAAAGAAATTTCTATAGAACCAAGTTCTGGTGACGATATTAAAAATACTGTTAATGTAATGGGTGGCGAAGATTGGCAAATGTGGATTGACTTATTAAAATCTGCTGATGTACTATCAGAAGATTTTAAAACCGTTGCCTATTCTTATATTGGCCCTTCACTTACAGAAGCGGTTTATAGAAAAGGAACTATTGGTGCTGCAAAAGACGACTTAGAAGCTACTGCATTTAAAATTACGGATAGCTTAAAAGCTATTAACGGAAAGGGTTTTGTTTCAGTAAATAAAGCATTAGTAACTCAGGCGAGTTCTGCAATTCCTGTTATTCCTTTATACATTTCTTTATTATATAAAGTGATGAAAGATGAAGGTGTACACGAAGGTTGTATAGAGCAAATTGAACGTTTGTTTAATGCACGTTTATATGCTGAAAACATGCCATTAGATGAAGCCGGAAGAATACGTATTGATGATTGGGAAATGCGAGAAGATATCCAAGCTAAAGTATTAGAGCTTTGGAAAGAAGCCACTACTGAAGCTTTACCAAACATTAGTGATTTAGAAGGTTATAAAACTGATTTCTTTAACCTCTTTGGATTTAATGTTGAAGGAGTTGATTATGAAAAAGATGTTAACGAAATGGTTGTTATTCCTGGATTGCAAGA
>NZ_CAXBGB010000098.1:0-10550 GCF_963975125.1 uncultured Winogradskyella sp.
AATGAAAAAATAAAATTATGAAAGGAGACTATTACAAAACGAAAGAATCTGTAGTTGAATATATACAATTGGCTAAAGATGTTAATGGAAAGGAACTAATTGAAAAACTCGAACTGGTTTTACCTTCTCAGTCATCGCTACTTGAGATTGGTTCTGGGCCAGGAACAGATTGGGAAATTCTGGATAAACCATACAAAGTTGTAGGATCTGATAATTCAAATGAATTTCTGAAGCACTTAATATCTAAATATCCAAATGGTAAATTTCTTAAATTAGATGCAATCTCTTTACGAACGAATAAGAAGTTTGATGGAATTTATTCAAACAAAGTAATGCACCATTTAACGGATATTGAATTGGCAGATTCAATTAAAAGACAACATAAAATTCTCAATTCAAATGGTATCGTTTGTCATTCTTTTTGGAAAGGTGATGGTTCTGAAATTTTTAAAGGTCTTTTTGTTAATTATCATAATAAAGTAAATCTCATGGAGTTTTTTAAGGGGTATTTCGAGATTCTTTCAATCGAATACTATAAAGAGTTTGACAATGAAGATTCACTTTTACTATTTGGAAGAAAAAAATCACAACATTAAAACAAATCAAAGTGTTAAAACCTATTGGCTTTCAAATTTATATAAACTTGGTAAACTTATTTTAAAAATAACAGCCAATAATCTAATGGTTATTACCACAGTTAAAGCAATAACAAAAATTAGGTTTTCGTCACCTATAAACTCTCGCAAAACAAAATAAGTTACACCACCAAAGATACAAGCCGTTGCATAAATTTCTTTTCTAAATATCACAGGGATTTCGTTACACAAAATATCACGTATTACACCTCCAAAACATGCTGTTATTGTTCCTAAAGCAATACAAATAATAGGATTTAACCCTATGTTTAAACCTTTTTCAATTCCAATAATAGTATATAAACCAATACCAATGGTATCAAATAAAAACAAGGAACGTCTTAGGTGTTTTAATTGGTTTCTAAATATTACTGCAACTAAAGCAGCAGCAGCAATCACATATATAAAAGTCATATCTGTCATCCAAAAAACTGGTGTAGATCCAATGAGTAAATCGCGCAATGTACCACCACCAACTGCCGTAACAAAGGCAATAATAAATACTCCAAAAGGATCCATGCGTTTACTCATAGCGACTAAAACACCAGAAATAGCAAAAGCTATCGTTCCTAAAATATCAATAACTTGTATGAACATTTTTCTTAATTTGTCATTCCGCACTTGATGCGGAATTTGTTTTTATTTAAAATACGACTGTCATATTGAGCGCAGTCGAAATGCTATGAAAAATTATTTATTAATGAGATCCCGAAACGAGTTCGGGATAAGCGATTCGCACAAATTTGCTAAGCAAATTTGGCTCTCTGCTTACATGTTTTGTGTATAATAGTTGTAATCTTTTATAACCTTAGCTACAAAATCAACTGGTTTTTCTTCTGTATCAACAGCCATAACTTTTGTGAGACGATGGTGTAGATTTATAATAATATTATGATTTCCTTTTCTTAAGGCTTCATCATACAAATTTTTAATGGTCTGCATATCACTGTCGTTTAATACAGTTACCTGGCTATAAGTAGGTTCATAATCAATTGGTATATTTTTTATTAAGGTATCATCAATAGTTATTTTGTGACGTTCACTAATAACTGTCGTTCCTGCTGCGATATCACCTATACGTTGCCCATTGCCTTTTAATAAAATCGTTAAAACTGCAGCTCCACCCGAAGTAAAAACCACATCTATAACACGCAAAATCCATCTTACAAAATAATTAGCAAAGCTTGGTCTAGATCCATCTAACTTTACAACACGCGTATTCATCACATTTTTCCCAACTGTTTTGCCATTCAAAAATGTTTCAAGTAAGACATAATATAAAAACGCTGGTAGAGAGACTAACAAATATACAGCCCACGAATCTCCAGGATCTAAATTTAAGGCTACTAAAAGCCAAATTGCACCTATGGCGTAAACCAAAATAACTGCACTATCAATAAGATAACCAAGCATCCTATGACCAATACTAGCTACGTTTTGATTTATACCCACATTTTGAGCAGTTTCTATTTGAAATTCATCCATATTTTCTTTTCTTTGAAAGTCTAAAGGGATTAATATATGCGCGAAGCGGCTTTTGTAAAGCAAAATAAAGATAAATGGTTAGAATTTGAAAGTGTTCTTACAAATAAAATCAATATTGATCCCGATTTGCTTTCTGATCTTTACATTGAGGTGACCGATCATTTGAGTTATGCCAAAACATTTTATAAAAATAGTAATACAGAGCGCTATCTTAATCAGTTAGCATCTAAAGCACATCAGAATATATATAGAACAAAAAAAGAACCCAAAAATAGACTCATTTCTTTTTTTAAAACAGAGTTTCCAACGATGTTCTACCAACATCATCGCGAACTTCTTATTACTTTTTTAACTTTTACACTTTTTGTTATAGTTGGTGCATTTTCTGCAGCTAACGAGGGTGACTTTGTAAGATCATTTTTAGGTGATGGTTATGTGAATATGACGCTCGAAAACATTGAGAATGGAGACCCAATGGCTGTTTATAAAGAGCAAGGTGAATTTAATATGTTTTTAGGCATTACTCTAAATAACATTAAGGTTGCACTATTTGCTTTTGCGTATGGTATCTTGTTAGGAATTGGCACATTATATATAATGATGCAAAATGGAATTATGCTTGGTAGTTTTCAATATTTTTTTTATGAAAAAGGTCTGCTTTGGGAATCTGCAAGAACAATATGGATACATGGTACTATAGAAATTTCTGTTATCATTATTGCTGCATGTGCAGGTATGGTTATGGGAAATGGCATGTTATTTACAGGGACATTACCAAGGCTCGAGTCTTTTAAACGCGGTGTTATTAATGGCTTAAAAATATTAATGAGTACCATTCCGTTTTTTATAATTGCTGGTTTTTTAGAAGGTTTTGTTACCAGACATACAGAAATGCCAGATTGGCTAGCAATACTAATTATTACGGGCTCTCTTGCACTAATCTTATTTTATTATGTTATTTACCCAATACAATTACACAAAAAATCTAAACAATTTACAGAAATTAAAAACACAGTTAAACTAACCTTAAACTAATCGAAACATGAATAGACCATATATAGAATTTAGAAAACAAAGAGATTTCAGTAGTATATTAAGTGATACTTTTGGGTTTATTAGAAATGAATTTAAACCTTTTATGAAGGCTATTTTTAATATTGCTGGGCCAGCTATTTTAGTTTTTATGCTATCACTTACCGCCTATAATTATGTAGCAGGTGATATGTTCAATTTCTCTTCATTTGGCGAACCTTCTTTTAATTCTGGTAATATATTTGTGGTTCTGATTGCTGTACTTAGTTATCTTATCTCTGGCGTAGCTGCCTATATTCTTTCTGTTTCCTCTGCCCTTTATTACATTAAATCTTATGTGGACAATAAAGGTGAAACAAACTTAGCTGAGATTAAGAAAAATGTGTACAAATCTTTTTGGTCATTTCTTGGAATGAGCTTCTTAAAAGGTATAACCTTAATCATTGCTACTATGCTTTGTTTTTTACCAGTTTTATATGCTATGGTGCCAATGGCTGTTTTATTTAGCATCTATGTTTTCGAAACGAGGAGTTCTGCTACAGATGCATACAGTAAAAGTTTTAATTTGGTAAATGTAGATTTTTGGACGGCCTTTGGCTCTTTCATAGTTTTAGGTATAATTTACTACCTACTCGGATTAATTTTTTCAGTTCCAACTATAATATATACACTATTAAGTTCTGGTGTTTTTTCTGGCGAAATAGATCCAGCAGATATTAGTAGTTTTTCGGCTGACCCAATTATTATTTTTTTAAATGTCCTTAATACATTTTTTCAGTTTTTATTAAACATCATTCTTGTCGTTGGCGGAGCAGTCATTTACTTTCATTTACATGAAAAAACAACCTTTACAGGCACGTACGATCGTATTAGTGAAATTGGTAAAATAGAAGAATAAATGAAAGTTATTTGGTTGTTATTTTTATGTTGTTGTTTTGTGCAATTTTCTTCTGCGCAGCAAAACGAACAACCAATTAATTTTGATGACACCACATTAGAAAAACAGGTTATTTCTGAAGACCATTTAGAATCTTACAAAGCTGATAAAAATTTTAATTATTTAGAAGTTGAAGCAGAGGAAAGCTTTTTAGATAAAGTCTATCGTTGGCTTAATAATATGCTAAGGAAATTTTGGGAAGCTATTTTCGGCACAGGTACTGCAACTGGTTTTCTATATTTTGTGTTTAGGATATTGCCCTATATTTTACTTGGTTTTTTAGTATTCTTATTGATTCGATTTTTCTTAAAAGTAAACGCGAATAATTTAAGAGTTAAAGCTAAAGAAGAAGGCTCCATATTTTTTACTGAAGAAGAACAGATTATAAAAAATGAAGATATTCCTGCTTTGATAAAAGAATCCATCAATCAGAAAAACTATAGATTAGCAATCCGTTATTATTATTTATTATCTCTAAAATATCTGACTGAAAGTGATCGTATTACGTGGCAACCACAAAAGACGAACGAAGATTATATAAAAGAAATAGAAAAAGACCATTTAAAAAAAGACTTTAAAAATATTACCAGAATATATGATTATGTATGGTATGGTGAATTTAAGGTAGATGTTTTAAAGTTTGAATCTTTAAAATTGCTTTTTGAAGATTTAAATAAAACCATTACAGAGCATTGAGTAAAAAAGGAAAAATATACATAACACTTACCGTACTGACTATTTTGGCAATAGTAGCTTTAGAAATGACTAAACCCAAAGCTGTTAATTGGTTTCCTTCCTATGCTTTACATCACAAAATCCCATTTGGCTCTTATGTGTTTAATGAACAATTACAACGAGTTTCTGATACTGTAATTTCTGTTGATAGACCACCTTTTGAATATTTAAAAAGTAATACTATATCTGGCACCTATCTTTTCTATAATGATGGTATTGCCTTTGGAAAACAAGAGCTTAATAACTTATTAGATTGGGTATCTAAAGGGAACACTCTTATTGTATCGGCAGTAGATTTTGAAAAAAAATTATTAGACACCTTACATCTCAAAACAAAATCTGTGAATATTATGGGTAATTTTAACAACGAATACCAGGTAAAACTCGTTAACCCATTATTAGATACTGAGAGCACATTTAAATTCGATAGATCAACAACATTTTTTCATTTTAATAAAATAGATACTACAAATACTACAGTAGTTGGCTTTATTGATAAATATAGAGGTGAAAACACAAGTATTAAAGACTCATTAATAAATATTATAAAACAACCTTTTGGTGGTGGTGAAATTATTCTGAATACATTTCCGCAAGCCTTTACCAATTACTTTATTCTTAATTCACCAAATCAAAATTATACTGCTGGTTTAATGTCTTATATAAATACTAATCAACCCATTTATATAGACAATTATTACAAAACCGGAAAGAAGTTTTACACTTCGCCAATGTATCTATTTTTAAGTACAAAGTCTTTAAAATGGGCATACTACATTATGCTTATTGGTGTATTAATCTATATTATTTTTGAAGGTAAACGTAAGCAACGTGCAATTCCTATCGTGAAACCTTTAAAGAATCAAACAGTAGATTTTACAAGGACAATTGCTAATATGTACTATGAAAACGGAAAACATAAAGACATTGCACAGCATAAGACTCAACACTTTTTAGAATTCATTAGAAATACGATGCACCTCAGCACATCAGAAATAAACGATAGCTTTATTAAAAACTTGGCTGCAAGAAGTAATAATAGTATTGAAGACACGCACACCTTGTTTAAACTAATTACTAGTTTAAATCAAAAATCAAGCATTAATAATACCGAATTAGAAAGACTAAACACCTTAATAGAACAATTTAAATCCAATAATTAATGGAAAACGAAGCAGTAAACGACGACTTAAATTTTGATAATAGAATTCAACTAGAAGGCTTAAAAAATGCAGTAGAAAGCATAAAAGAAGAGCTTCGAAAAGTCATTATAGGACAAGATAACTTTGTAGAGTTACTGATTGTAGCTTTGCTTGCAGATGGCCATGTTCTCATAGAAGGTGTTCCAGGTATTGCAAAAACGGTAACCGCAAAACTATTTGCAAAGGTTTTAAAAACTAATTATAGTCGTATTCAATTTACTCCAGATTTAATGCCAAGTGATGTTTTAGGAACATCGATTTTAAATATGAAATCTTCTGAATTCGAATTTAAAAAAGGGCCTATTTTTTCTAACATTGTTTTAATTGACGAAATTAATAGAGCTCCTGCAAAAACCCAAGCTGCGTTATTCGAAACCATGGAGGAGCGACAAGCCACCATAGACGGAACAACTTATAAGTTTAAAAATCCTTTTATGGTTTTAGCAACTCAAAACCCAATAGAGCAAGAAGGAACTTATGCTTTACCAGAAGCGCAATTAGATCGATTTATATTTAAAATTAAGGTTGATTATCCATCATTAGATGATGAAATAAAAATTATAGCATTGCACCATGCTAGAAAAGGTGATTTGCCACAAACTTTAATCAATGCTGTTTTAGATACTAAATCTCTTGAAGACTACAAATCCAAAACACAATCTATAGTTGTTGAAGAAAAGATTATTAAATATATCGCAGAGATTGTAACTAAGACACGTAATCATCCGCACTTATATCTAGGTGGTTCTCCAAGAGCATCAATTGCAATATTAAATACAGCTAAAGCCTTTGCAGCTATTAATGGTCGTGATTTTGTTATACCAGAGGATATTAAAAAGGCTTTAGACCCTGTACTTAATCACCGAATCATCTTAACACCAGAACGCGAAATGGAAGGCATGACTACAGAAAACGTAATTGAAATGATTGTACAATCCATTGAAGTTCCTAGATAGGCACTAGTAAACAATTACAGTAAGCAGATAAAACCATGACGTTTCTTAAATCGCTATTTATACACAAACAGCTATACATTTATTTAGCAGTTACTTCAGTATGCTTTCTTTTATCCTATTGGTTGTCAGCCTTATTTTCTATCGCTTGGATTCTAACAGTCATCATATTGGTTCTGTTATTTATTGATTTATTATTACTCTATCAACCCAAAAACGCTATAAATGCTAGGCGAATTTTACCAGATAAATTTTCTAATAGCGACAATAATCCGGTGCCAATAACAATTACCAACAAGTATAGTTTTAAAACTTATGTTGATATAATAGATGAGTTGCCAGTGCAATTTCAAAAAAGAGATTTCGTATATAAAACAACACTTGGCCCAAGTCAGAATCACGATTTTGATTATATGGTAAGACCTGTTGACAGAGGTGAGTATTATTTTGGTCATCTCAATATTTTTGTGTCTTCAGTTTTGAAAATTATAAAACGAAAATATCGGTTTCAGAACGAACAAATGGTAATGGTATATCCATCAATTATTCAGATGCAGAAATATGATTTTCTAGCCATTAGTAATTCTCTGACTCAGATTGGATTGAAAAAAATTAGACGAATTGGTAATACTTCAGAATTTGAGCAAATAAAAGAATATATCTCTGGTGATGATTTTAGAACTGTGAATTGGAAAGCCACTGCAAAGCGTGCTCAGTTAATGGTTAATCAATATCAAGATGAAAAATCTCAACCAATTTATTCTATTATAGACACAGGTCGTGTTATGAAAATGCCTTTCAATGGGTTAAAACTCTTAGATTATGCCATTAATTCTGCATTAGCTTTTAGTAATGTAGCCTTAAAAAAACATGATAAAGTTGGGTTATTGTCGTTCTCTAAAAATATTGAATCATTTCTACCTGCTATCCATAAACTAACCTACCTAAATCGCATTCTAGAAACGCTATACAATATAGACACACAATTTAACGATAGTGATTTTGGACTTCTCTACGCACAACTAAAACGAAAAGTAACACATCGTAGCTTACTTTTACTTTATACTAATTTCGAACATTTAAGTGCTTTAAAGCGACAAATGCCCTATTTGCAAGCCATCTCAAAAAAACACATGCTTGTTGTGGTTCTTTTTGAAAACACAGAACTAGAAATCATTATTAAAGAGAACGCAGAAGATTTACAATCGATTTACCATAAAACAATTGCAGAAAAGTTTGCCTTTGAGAAACGATTGATGGTTAAGGAACTTCAAAAGCATGGTATTCAAGCGATTTTAACTCCACCAGAAAAGTTGACGATTAATACTATTAATAAGTATTTAGAGATAAAAGCACGTGGTCTCCTATAGGCTTGTCATTTTTAATTTTCTTCTTTTCAATGAAATACTACAACTCATCCAATTAATATTACAATTCGGTAATAACAATTATTTCATCACCACAATTTGTTAGATATTTGAATCATCAATCAAAAACAAATAACCATTAAAAACTAAAACATCATGAAAAATTTAATTTTAACCTTCGCTTTAATTTTAACTTCACTTTTCAGCTTTTCTCAAGAAGATAAAGGCATCACTATTACAGTGACAATTGACAATGTAAAGAACGATATTGGCAAAGTTTTAATGTCATTACACACATCAGAAACATTTATGAAAGGTAAAGGAATAATAGATTCTGAAACAGAAATAAAAGACGGAAAAATAACTGTAACATTTGAAAACGTACTTTCTGGAGACTATGCTATAATGGCTTTACACGATGAGAATGAAAACAAACGTATGGATTTTCAAGAGAATGGAATGCCAAAAGAATCTTACGGAATGTCTAACAACGTTATGGCTTTTGGTCCACCTCAATATGATGACGCAAAATTCAAAGTAGAAGATAAAAATCTTGTATTAAACATTCGCTTCTAAAACATTACAAAGATCTATTAAAAAAAATCTGATTAAAAACAATAGACTACTATTAAGCAGCCTCTTGTTTTTAATCAGATTTTAGTTTTATACGGTCTCTCCTAACCATGCTTTCATCATCCAAACTGTTTTTTCTTGTTCTGTAATAAAACCACTCATCATTGCGTTTGTACCTTCATCGTTGGCTTCAGCAGAAGTTTCTAAAATAGTACGCTCAATTTTAAGAAGTTCTGTTAAAGAATCTACAATTAAGGCAACTGCTTTCTCATCTTTTGAAATATGTTTTCCAACTGGTACCTTAGCTGCTTTATTATAATCCTCGAATGTATGTAATGGTGTAGCTCCTAAAGTTAAAATACGTTCAGCAATTTCATCAACCTTTAAGTTTGCATCTGTATATAATTCTTCAAATTTAACATGCAAATCGAAAAATGCGCGCCCTTTTATGTTCCAATGGATTCCTCTTAAATTCTGATAATACAGTTGAAAATTAGCTAATAATTGGTTTAAATCCTTAGCTAATCCTTGTGTTTTATTGGTATCTAAACCTATACTATTTAGTGTCATAATTATTTGTTTTTTGTGTATTCAAATTTACTTCACAATTAACTTGATTTTACTATAGTTTTTATGAATAGTTTATATACTTTTATAGCTTAAATCAATACGCATGACAATTACACAACTAAAATACGCACTTGCAATAGCAGAACATAAGAACTTTACTAAGGCAGCAGAGAAATGTTTTGTAACACAACCAACATTAAGCACGCAAATTCAAAAGCTTGAAGATGAACTAGATATAATTATTTTTGATAGAAGCAAGAAGCCCATCGAAGTGACTGATGTTGGACGAAAAATTATTCTTCAAGCTCGTAATATTGTAAATGAAGCCGAGCGCATACAAGATATTGTAGATCAGCAAAAAGGTTTTATTGGTGGTGAATTTAGATTAGGTATTATTCCTACTATTATGCCTACACTATTACCAATGTTTTTAAATAATTTTATTAAAAAATATCCGAAAGTAAAATTAAAGATAGAAGAGTTAACCACCGAAGAAATTATTACTCGAATTAGTGATGGCCATTTAGATGCTGCAATTGCTTCCACTCCTTTAGAGAGCGACAACATAAAAGAGCGTGTCTTATATTACGAACCTTTTGTAGCTTATATACCAAATAATCATAGGCTAAGAGACAAAAAGACGGTTGAGGTTTTAGATTTAGATATTGAGGATATGTTACTTTTAGAAGATGGACATTGTTTTAGAGATGGAGTCATTAATTTATGTAAAACATTTAAAGACCATGCAGACGATCATTTTCAGTTAGAAAGTGGCAGTATAGAAACTTTAATAAAACTCTCTAATGAAGGCATGGGAATGACACTTCTACCCTATTTACATACACTAGACGTTAAGGAGAGCCTTAACTCCAACCTTAGACATTTTAATGAACCCTCACCTGCGCGAGAAGTGAGTATCATTTATCATAAAAGTGAATTAAAAATGCAAATTATAGATGCTATGCACAATGTTATTTCGGGTGTTGTACGTGGTGCAATTGCATTTCAGAATGTAGAAATTATTAGTCCCTTAGCGAAATAAAAAAAGCGACTTACGAGTC